>CAYXQW010000224.1:3177-5283 GCA_964466695.1 uncultured Bdellovibrionales bacterium | reverse complement strand
GGATTCAGCGAAGTCATCGGGTCCTGGAAGATGATCGAGATGCCCTTGCCGCGCGCCACGAGCAAGTTCTGGAGCTTCACCGAGTACTGATCGATGTCATCGACGATACCCTTGGTGACGTTGCTCAGATAGACATAGATCGACAAGGTGGGGATGGCCACGATCAAGCCGAAGGCGGTCGTGTTCATGGCGATCGAGATCGACTTGGTGAGCATCATGGTCTTCATATCGGGTGGAGCCGTGGCCACCGCGTCGAACGCCTGGATGAGGCCGATGATGGTGCCGAGAAGACCGAGCAACGTGGCCAGGTTGGCCACCTGCTGCAAGGTCGAGGTGCGCTTGGTCACTGCCGGCACCACCTCGAGCGTCGCCTCCTCCACAGCGTGGGCGATCTCGAGCTCGCCCTTGTTCGCGCGCGTCAGCGCCGCACGAATGACCTTGGGCAAAGGCGCCAACGGCGCCGCGTTACAGAGCTTGATCGCACGATCGATGTTGTTGGCCATAACGAGCTTCTGGATCTGCGCCATAAACTGCGTCGAGTTCAAGCTGTAGCGAAAGACCAGGGTGATGATCCGTTCGATGGCCACCGCCACACCGACGATCGAAACTACGACGATAGGATGCATCCAAAAACCGCCGTCAGTGTAAAACTTGGCGACTGTAGCTAACATCTCGTTGTTCTCCACAAAGGCCCCGGGACCAAACCCGGGCACGTTCAAAACCTACCGCCACCTCAAAACCAAAACCCAAAGGCCCCGCCTGTTTATACACATAACAGCACGCGGCCATAAACCTCAATCAAACGCAACGCATTCTCCCTCCGACGAGCGGCGCGGTCAACAGCGGCGCACGGACGTCGAGCCTCTGCCACATTACGGGACGGTCACCGGCATGGGGAAATTGCTTACCTGAAAATCCTCGCTGCTCGATCGATACTGCCACTTACGCATGGCCGCGGTGAAACACGCGGCAAGCTCGGTGCCAACGAGCGTCGCCGGCGCCTTGAGCTTGGCCGAGCTCACGTTACCACTCGCTTGAATTTTCCAATCCAACACGAAGACGTAACGCGCGCTCGTAAGCTGCCCCGTAACACGCGCCTGTTTTATACAAGGCACGAGACCCTTCACTTGCCCACGCGTGGCCGCGATGACCTCTTGCGGCGTGAGCGGCTCGAGCTTTTGCACGGCGGGCTTCGGCTTCGCGGCCGTCCTGGCCACGACGCGCGGGCTTATAGGTGCTGCTGCCGGCGCGACCCGCTCTGTCGCCACCGCGGGAGGCGGCGGCTCCTGGGACGGCCTCGCGACCACCTCCGCCACCGGAGCTTCGCGCCTCAAAGGCTCGAGCGGCAGCGCCTCTACCTCCGCGGTGGCGGTGTCTTGCAAAGCCGGCGCGACAAGCGGCGGCAGAGCAGGCGTCGCCACGGGCTCTCTTTCGAGCACCGCACGCACGAACGCACGCAGATCGAAGCGCCCCGTGACGCTGCCGTAGATCGAGCTCCCCGCCACCACCAAAGTCGCGACACACAAGGCGCCAACGAGCCACCACACGAAGCGCCGCCGCGTGGTACGCGGGTGCGAGCTCCAAGGATCGACGGGCAGGGGCGCGACCACGGCGTGCACGCCTGTATCGGCCCACCAACGCGCAAAGGGATCGGCGCGATTTACTTGCGCGAGCGCGGGCAAGTCGCTCGTTGTTTCCTCGCGCACCACGGCGACTACCTTCTTGCTGGCCAACCCCGCGATCTCTTCGTGCACGAGCGCGTTTAAGCTCACCGCGTCGGTAGTCTTCCAAAGAGGCAACAAGGGCGCAGGCGTAACCGCGGCGGAGAGATACATGAGCTCCGGGACATCTCCCAACGGCTGCCATGCGAGCATCCCCTCGGCCCACACCCGCGTATGCTCGTCGGCCTCGCCCGCGCGCCAGAAGGTCCAGCCGTTCTCGGCGGCGGTCCCCGCAGCCGCGGTGGCCGCCGCCGATGGCGTGTCGTGGCGGATCTCGTTCACGTAGATCCGCCCCATGTCGTCGACCTCGCCGACATGCTCGACGCTCGCCCGCACGGGCACGAGCACGGTGCCCGGGGCGAGGAGGCCGCCATCGAGCAGATCG
>CAYXQW010000224.1:0-3167 GCA_964466695.1 uncultured Bdellovibrionales bacterium | reverse complement strand
TGCGCTACGGCGATCATGTCGATTCGCCGGTGATCGAAAAAGGCGGCGCCGATAGAACTCTCAGGAAAAACCGTAGCTATATCTTGCATCGTGCTCGTGGGGCTTCCGATACACCCCACCTCCTTCAATATGGGCTACTTCGCGAAACTAAGAGAAAGAGTGCCGCTTTTTTCCTTGTTATGCAAGATCTCGGGAAGTTTTGTGTCCGCTGTCGACCACCAGCCGCCCACCTCGGCGTCTACACCCATACCTCTTCACCAAAGCTCTCGCCGAGCGGCTCGCTCGAGTCGCCGCCCGAGCCCATACCAGCGTTGCACGGCGTTCTCGAGGCGGTAATAGTGACCCACGTAGGCGATCAATAATGCGGCGAGCAGAAAAAAGACCGCCGCGAAAAGCCACGAACCGCTGAACGCAACCCCAACGCCAGCGACCAACACCAGGATCCCAAAACAGAGCAACACGAGCAGGTGCGCGAGCCTTTCGGCCTGCAAGTATTGCACCTGGCGGTGGTGGTAATCGCAAAGCTCAACCGAGACCGCGCCGCGCGTGCAGGCCTCTTCCACCGCGACTTCATGCTCACGAATGAAGCTCTTCATGTACGCTAAGATCCTCCTAACAAAGAGGGCAGGGGATCCTCAATTGGCGGTAGCGACCGCGGCCGCGGCGGCTTTTTTCTGCGCCAGATGCGGCGATAACCACCGCCGCACGCGGGCCGCGTCACCAAAAATGGAGGCCATCTCCCGCGAGCCCAAAAAGACCATATCCACGAGCATCTGCTCCAAGATCACCCGCACCACGAAGGTGCGCCCAGCCTCGACGGTATAACCAGTCTTACCGACGACCACATCCCAATCCGCAGAGTGCAGCAAGCGATCCGGGTTGCGCACGACAATTTCCTCGCCATCATGCTCGAACTCGATTTGCGGCGCGCTCGCCCAATGGCGCACGCGCTCATTCGCCGCAGCGGCCGCGAGCACCGCGAGCAGCTCGCGAGCCGTCGCGACATTACGCGGATCGAGCCCGGTGGGATCGTAAAAACGGCTCTGTCTCATCCCGAGCTTACGCGCCATTTCGTTCATCGACGAGACAAAGCTCTCACGCGGCATCACCGCGCGTACCGCGGCGTGCATCGCCCGATTATCCGACCCGGAAAGCCCGGCCAACATGAGCTCGGAGAAGGTGGCCACAAGGCCGACGCGCAGAGGCGAACGCGAGTGCTTGAGGGTGTCTTTGTCGACCTCCTCGATCGAGAGCAACATCTCCGCGTCCCACCGCAGGCGACTCATCACCAGACCGCTCAAGAGCTTGGTCACGCTGGCGATAGGGCGCAGCGAATCACTGTCCTTGCGCAAAACAATCTCGCCCGTATCAACGAGACGGACAATGGCACTCTCGGAACGTAAAGAAGGACCGCGATATTCGCCCTGATACAGACACCCCGCGGAGCCTTCCGCGCACCCGCCGACCAGCAACGCGAGGAGAGCCAACATGATAGGCTAGATTAGACGCATCCCGGCGACCCTACAAAGATTAGGCGCCGCCATACGCCCGGCGAAAGATCGTATCAGGCCGATACCGCAGCGGCCTCGCCCGTAGAACCCACGGCCTTACTCATCTCACCCGTAAGCTCGATCAACGCCAACTCGGCCGCATCGCCCTTACGCACCGTGGTGCGCACCACGCGCGTATAACCACCATGGCGAGTCGCGAAACGAGGCGCGAGCTCGCCGAACAGCTTCTGCAAGATCTCGTGATCACGAACATCGCGGGCAGCGAGGCGCCGCGCGTGCAGATCACCGCGCTTGCCGAGAGTAATCAGCTTCTCGGCATAGGACCGCAGAGCCTTGGCCTTGACCACGGTAGTCTCGATACGCTCGTGACGAAACAGCTCGGTCGCTAGATTGCGCAGCAAAGCACGCCGATGCGCGCTAGTACGACCGAGTTTCTTTATGCCTTTTTGATGACGCATGCTCGCTACCTCAACAATAAGCCGCTCCTCGCGGAGGGCCTAACGCTTTAGCTCCTTCGGCGGCCAATTCTCAAGCTTCATACCGAGAGACAGACCCATCTCCGCAAGCACTTCTTTGATCTCTTTGAGCGACTTGCGACCGAAGTTCTTCGTCTTCAGCATCTCCGACTCGCTCTTTTGCACCAAATCGCCGATGAACTTGATGTTCGCTGCTTGCAAGCAGTTTTCGGCGCGAACGGACAAATCGAGCTCGTCCACCGAACGCAGCAAGTTATCGTTATACTTCGTCTCCGTGGGCAACTCTTCGGGTATGACGAACTCTTGCTCTTCCTCGAAGTTGATGAACACGGAGAGCTGCTCTTTGAGGATCTTCGCCGCGAGCGCCACCGCGTCGTCCGGGGCCACAGAGCCATCCGTCCAAAGCTCCAACACCAGCTTGTCATAGTCGGTGATCTGGCCCACACGAGCGTTGCTTACATGAAAATCGACCTTGTGCACCGGTGAGAACAGCGAATCGATGGGTATCCAGCCGACCGCCATGTTCGGCGCCTTGTTCTTGTCAGCCGATACATAGCCTCGACCCCGGCGCGCCATGACCTCCATCGCCAACCGGCCACCCGGCGCGATAGTGCAGATGTGATGATCCGGGTTCAAAATCTCGACCGCATCATCGCCGATGAGATCGCGCGCGGTGACCACGACCTCTTCCTTCTCGGGCGCACGCTTATCGACGCGCAAGACCCGCGGCTCGCTCACGTGCATCTTACAAAGCACTTCCTTGAGGGCCAAGATGATGTCGGTGACATCCTCGGTCACGTCGGGCACAGCCGTAAACTCGTGCAACGCCCCGTCTATACGCACCGCCGAAATCGCCGCGCCTTGCAGCGAAGACAACAACACGCGACGCAAGGCATTGCCCAAAGTCACGCCATAACCACGCTCCAAAGGCTCGGCCACAAACTTGCCATAGCGATCCGCATAAGACTCACGGTCGACGACCAAGTTCTTGGGGCGAATCAAATCACGCCAGTTGCGATGCATAGGTCTCTGCTCGCTCCTCGATTACTTGGAGTAATGCTCGATAATGAGCTGCTCTTGAATCGGCATGGTGATGTGCTCTCTCGCGGGGAGAGCCTTGACGCTACCTACAAAATTCTTCGCGTCGAGCTCCAGCCAGTCTGGCACCCCCCGCTTGTCT
>CAYXQW010000223.1:0-5288 GCA_964466695.1 uncultured Bdellovibrionales bacterium | reverse complement strand
GACGGCCCGACGCAGTACGACGCCAACGGCTGCTTCGATCCTTCGTTCCCCGACACCGCGCAGGGCGAGACCGACCCGCGTAAGCTCGACAGCGACGGCGATGGCATCCCCGACGGCGCCGAGGACGGCGACCACGACGGCTATTGCTACATCACCATGCAGCCGAGTCGGCTAAACCCCTCGGTGATGGTGCCTACCTTCGTCGAGACCTGCGCGTGGCTCGCCGACACCGACTGCGACGGCCTGCAAGACGGCCAGGAGGATCTCGACTGGAGCGGCGGCGCCACCGATCCGGGCGAGCTCGATCCGCGCGATCGCGACACCGACCTCGACGGCCTCTACGACGGCTGCCTGCCGTGGATGAACGGCATGTGCGAGGACACAAACAACGACGGCATTGTCGAGCCGACCGAGGACGTAAACGCCAACGGCCTCCACGACATCGGCGAGCCGGGCGAGACCAACCCGCTCGACTACGACACCGACGCCGACGGCTTGTCCGACGGCTGCGAGCGCAACTTCGAGGGCGGGCCGACAAACCCGCTCGAGGCCGACACCGACGGCGACGGCATGCTCGACGGCGACGAGGACAAAAACCACAACTGCAGGGTGGATGACGGCGAGACCGATCCGCGCGTCGCCGACCCGCCCCCGGCCGACGGCACCCTCGCGAGCGCCGAGTGGAACGTGTGCGGCGCGCAGAACTTAAAGAAGCTCACCTTCGCCACCTCGCTCCCGAGCAAGCTCGACTACAAGCTCGCGTTCGAGGTCGAGCGCAACGAGGATGGCTCTGCCGAGAGCACCTACTTCCTCTTGCCCTTCGGCCGCGACAACAACGGCAACGGCTTCAACCCCACCGAGGTCGCAGACACCCACTACGGCCACGTCTTCCAGTCGGGCCTCGCGGTCGTGCGCGATCCGGCCCTCCCCCCTGCGAACTCGCTCATCAAGCGTCAGATCTACGGCTTCGTCGTGGCCTCCGAGAGCATCTTGGAGCTCGACGACATCCTCGACGACATTCGCGCCGAGCTACAGGTCAAGTACCCGGCGGTCGGTGGCGACAACGGCCTCGAGGAGGTGAGCGCCGTAACCGCGCGGCCCGCGCACGACAGCCTCGATACCTTCCCGGTGCTCCGTGCGCAGCGCCAGTATCGCGTGCTGCTGGCGGCGGCGAAGTCGGCCTTGATGGTGCGCAACGAGCTCTTGCTCGAGGTCTTCTTGGGAGGCACCGCCCCCGATCCCGTGGGCGTGCCGCCGCTCATCGACCCCGTCGAGGGCGCAGCTCCGCTTACGACTACGCGCTTCTCCTTGTACATCGGTGGTGTGCGGCGCACGGCGCAGCTCGGCCCGAACGGCCAGCCGCTCGTGTTCTCGATCGTGGCGCTCTCGCCCGATGACTCGTTCTCCTCCAACTCCGATCTCGTGCGGCTCTCGGCCGACCGGCAGTCGCGCCTCGAGGACATCACGGGCGGCTCGGCCTTCGCCCGCACCACCAACGGCACCTCGAGCATCTGCGAGAAGAAGAACGTCAAGCGGGCGGTGGCAGATCTGCTCTGGGTGGTGGACGACTCGGCCTCGATGCAGACCATCATCAAGCGCGTGCAGACCGCCGCGAGCGACGCGCGCGCGGTGCTGAGCGCCAACACCCCCATCGTCGACTTCCGCGTGGCGATGACCACCACCAACCCGGCGCGAGGGTCGCGCTCGCGGTGCTATACGGGCTGTGGCGCCCAGTGCGACGGCGGCTCGGGAACGACCTGCGCCGACAACTGCGCCGATACGACCGTGGGCTGCATAATCTCTACGGCGGACGCGGTCACGATCATGGGCGACGCTACGACCTATCCCCTGCCCGGCGGCGGTGGCACCTTCTACTACGAGGACGGGCACCTGCTCGACTGCGACTCGTCTAGCAACCTAGCTACGGAGTTTACCAACTACTGCGTAGGCTACGGGACAGCGTTCACCCCCTTCATGAACTCGGCCTTCCCTGGTGACCCCTATGCCACGGCGAGGCTCCTCGGCAACAGCGGCTTCATCCGCTCGGTGCCGAACACCTCCTGCTCGTTTTCCTCCTTGCCCTTGCATGAGAAGGTATCGTCGCTCGTCTCGTGCGCGCCCAACGACCCCGAGTGCTGCCCGCGCCTGACCGAAGCCTGCGCCGACGGGCCGCAGGTGCTCGAGTCGCAGATGTGCGATTTGATCCGCGCCATGGGCGGCCTGCCCGACCCCGACAATACGGCGGGCCAGCGGACCGGGCGTGCCCACGCCTCGCCCGAGATAGGAACGCGCACTCTGCGCCGGCTCTTGGCCGACATGCTCCCGGCCTACCCCGCGAACTACACGGGCGCGAACGCCAAGGATCACCTGCGCCTCACCTGCTGCTCGACCTGCGATCCGGCCACGGACGCAACGTGCGCCGAGCGGTGCTGCAACGCATGTGATGAGAGCTCCTGCCCCGCTTCCGACCCCAACTGCTGCAGCCACCCGGGCGTCGATGGCGGGCTCGACTGCAACATCAGCGCAGAGTGCGAAGCTTGCGTGCCGGGCGAGGACGATTACTGCCCCACGGTGCCGCTCGTCAGCATCGTCTTGTCCGACGAGGAGGACTTCTGGTTCAAGGACGAGTGTCGCCTACCGGCGAACACGGGCGTTACGGCGCCCGATCCCGAAGCGATCGACAAAAGCTCGCTGCCCACCCTCTGCCGCTACGCCGACGGCGACGCGAGCACGCTCGAGCCTTGCACGATCGAGTATTGCGATGGCGAGAGCTTTTTGAGCGGGCCGCCTTCGGGCTACAACCCCGACTTCGCGCCCTACGCGACCGACAGCCAGTCGCGCTTCAACTCGATCCGGCAGCGTGCTCTGACGGATCCTCAGTGCCAAGGCGATGCCGGTTGCGCCGTCGATCCCTGCCCGGGGCTCGAGCAAACCGCGTGCAACAGCTACAGCAACTTCTACAGCGACGCGCGCTTTAGCGCCCTCGGCCTCACCAACACCGCCATTTGCACGTGGGACGGCTCGTGCCGCAACGTGTGCGCCGACATCACCAAGGGGGCAGGCAGCACCACGGCGACAACGCGGACCACGCTCGCGGCGGCCTGCAACGCCGATCCGCGCTGCCAGTGGAACTCCGGGCTCGTTACGAGCTCGGGCAACGCCCAGGAGGCCTGCGAGCTCAAGCTCGAGCCGAACGACTGCCGGCCGTGCAAGCGACTGCGACGTTTGCAAGAGGCGCTCTACGGCGAGAACGGCCCGGGAGACAACCGCTGCAGCGGGCTCACCCAAGATAACTGCGCGCTCGCGTTCATGTGCGAGTGGACGGGCGGCTCGTGTCAGATGCAGACCCTCCCGGGACTTTCCGGCTACGGTCCGGTCTACGCCATCGTGCGTAACGCCGGGCAGCAGGGCACGGGCGGCAATATTGGCAACGCCTTGGCTACCGTCGACGAGTGCGGCGGCGCCCCCAACACCTGGGGCCGTGGCGACGGCTCGGCTTATCGCGACCTCGCCATCGCCACGCAGGGCGCCACCCACAACGTCTGCGCGAACAGCTACAAGGACTTCATGCAGACGATGGTGACCAACATCGTGGCGCTCTCGGCGCCGTATCCTTTGCTCGGCTCGCCCATTGCCTCCACCATCAAGGTTGGCCGGGCGCGGCCGATAGGGGACGGGGTCTACCAATACGAGGAGGTCCAAAGGTCGCTCTCTTGCGGCTTCCATTACAACGCCACCACCAACTCCATTGGCTTTAAGCGCAGCGAGCCCGAGGCCGACTGCACGCCCGAGGAGAAGGACCTGGTCATCATCTCGTACCGCTACTGGCTGCCGGTGCCTTGCCGCGGCATGTGCGAGGACTACGAGATCTGCGCGCAGGCCCTGTGCGTGGACGGCATGACGCAACCTGTGTGCGCCGGCGACGCCGACTGCCCGGACGTGGACGACACCTGCACGTCAGGGAGCTGCGCCTGCACGCCTGGCACCGTGGTGGATCGCTGCGTGCCGCAGGCGTGCGGCGAGTGCAAGCGGCTCGAGTACAACACGGGCACGGGCACCTGGAGCTGCGTCGATATCGTCTCACCGCCCGGGGAGTGTCGTTGTCTGCCGGGAGGCACGGGCGGCTTGCCGTGTACGCCCGGCGGGCCCAACGTCTGCCCGCTCGGCCAGCGCTGCAGCGAGGATAGCTGCACCTGCATCGCGGGCAGCGTGTGCCCCGGGGTGGACTTCGACTTAAACGGCAACTGGATACCGGAGGCTGGTTGTGCACCCATCTCCACTTGCGGAAGCTGTGAGGCGGCGCTCGATTGCTGCGAGGACTGGGCGGCGCTCGACACGAGCTGCGCGGCGTTGAGCCAGGCTGCTTGCGACACCGAGGATTGCGCCTGGCTTTTGGCCTCGGGGATCTGCGCGCCGAGGAACGCGCCGTCGCCGTGCTGCGCTGTGGGTGAGGTGCCTGGTTGTTGGCTCGATCCCGAGACGGGTCGGGCGACCGTGGTTTGTCAGCCGCCGGGCTGCGTGTGCGAATCGCCCGTGTGCAACATCGAGTGCCCGGGGATCATGGACGATACTGCTTGCAACGCTCACCCCGATTGTACGTGGGAGAACAACCGTTGCAACGCCATCGTCTGCGAGCCCTTCCAGACTTGCGAGCTTACCGCTACCGGAGAGAACAAGTGCACACCGCCTTGCGTGCCGGTCGAGGAGCGCTGCCAAGAGGTAGGCAACGTTTGTGAGTGCATCTACAACCCAGGTTGAGCTGTGGGGCTCGGGCTCTTGGGCCCGAGCCCTTTTTTAGCACTCCCTCACGCTCGACTGCTGAAATCCGCCTCAAAACACAAAAAAAACGGTATCTTATCCGCTCCGCAAATTGTTGCCATGCCTCTTGACAAGGCGTGAGGCGAAAATATATTGCCGCGTCACACGGAAAGGGCGTTCGACGCCGGTGCTTGCTCGGCTGCGGGTTTTGCCGCGGGCTCCGGTTTCGTGAGCGAAATTCCCAAAGGCCTGCGCCATTTGGCGCAAACGATTGGAGGAAACCGTATGAAGAAGTTCCGTCCCCTACAAGACCGAGTTCTCGTCAAGCGAGTCGAGGGCGAGGAGAAGACGGCGGGTGGTCTCATCATCCCCGACACAGCCAAGGAGAAGCCGCAGCAGGGCGAGGTCATCGCCGTTGGCAATGGCAAGCGCCAGGACGACGGCAAGGTCGTCCCGGTCGACGTCAAGGCCGGTGATCGCATCTTGTTCGGCAAGTACTCGGGCAGCGAGATCAAGGTCGACGGCGTCGA
>CAYXQW010000222.1:1794-5304 GCA_964466695.1 uncultured Bdellovibrionales bacterium | reverse complement strand
CTCCTCCCCGAGCGCGCCCAGCACTTCATCGTCGGCGTCGAGCAAAAGCTGACCTCGCTCATAGACCTCGACGTTCAGGGCTACTACAACCTCCGCGAGGACCTCCGCTCCCCCACCCCCGAGGTGAGATACGAGAACGGCCGCGCCACCCCGCTCTACTGGGACAGCGCGGGTAGCGGCCGCTCATACGGCGTCGAGGTCCTGCTGCGTCACCTCGCCACCGCGGGCGGCAACTTCTACGGGTGGGTCGCCTACACGCTCTCCCGCTCGTTGCAGCGCGATCGCCGCGAGCCGGTCGCGACCGCGCTCGGTGAGACCGCGACCGGCATCAACGATCCGACCAAGGAGTACATCGTCGCGTTCGACCAGACCCACATCCTCACCGTGGTGGGGCAGTGGACGCTGCCGTGGGGGATCGAGGCCGGCTTTCGCTTTCGACTGACCTCGGGCAACCCCTTCTCCCCCCTCGACGAGGGTACGGTGAGCTTCGATGTCGACGCCGACCGCTACCGAGTCGACACCACCAACGTCGCGCGTTACTCGCGGCGCATGCCGACCTTCAACCAGCTCGACTTACGCATCGACAAGACCTTCACCTTCGATCTGTGGAAGCTCACCCCCTACCTCGAGGTGCTGAACGCCTACAACGCGAGCAACGTCGAGGGCTACACCTACGACTACCGTTTTCGCCAGCGCAACGAGCTCTCGCTCTTGCCCATAATCCCGGTCCTCGGCGTACGAGGAGAGTTCTGATGCGGTCCATCTTTCTCCTGCTGTTTCTCGTAGCCGCGTGCAGCCAAGAGATGCCGCCGTATTACGAGGTGCGCGATCTGCGCGTCCTTAGCATCAGCGCCAACCCACCAACCTTCCTCTACGACCAGCCTTCGGCCGAGGTCTCGTTTCGTGCCCTGGTCGTCGACCCCGCCGGGCTCGACGTGGACTACACGTGGTCGTTCTGCCCCGTGGAGTCGAGCAGCGCGTGCGCCGACTTCGATCTCAAGCTAGCCCGCGTCCAAGAGCCCACGGCCACCGCGCTCGCGAGCGCCCGCGCATACGAGCTTGGCGGCACGGCCGTAGCTCCCGCAGACGCGGCGACGGGCCCCCTGCCTCGATACGAGATCGTGGACTTCACGATCCCGGCAGAGCTCTTGCTCTCGCTCACCGATTACTACTTGCAAAACCAGTTCTTCGGCTTCGGGGTGGGGCTCTGGCCGCAGGCGATCTTGCACGCCTCCCGCCCCGAAGAAGAGATCGTGGCCTTTAAGCGCTTCGTCGTCGGCCTCGCGGAGCTCTCTGCCTACAACGATCTCGTAGGACCCGCGCTCGGCTACACCTTCTGCCCTCCCGAGGCGGCGGGTGATGGCTGCGTCGCCTGGGACAGCACGCTCGCCGGCAACGAGAACCCGGAGTTCACGAGCATCCAGTACTCCGAGGGCAAGAGCGCCCTCGCCTCCTGGCGCGACCTCCCCGAAGGCGAGCCGCTCGCGCTCCGCGCGGGAGCTTCGGTGCGTCTCTTGCCGAGCTTTACGCCCGAATCTTTTCAAAGCTACCAGGTCTTGCGCTCCGATCTGCAAGGCGGCGTCATCCGCGCCGAGATCGCACAAGAGGAGCTATCGGTGTCGTGGTTCTGCTCGGCGGGAGCGTTCAGCGACGAGCTCACCTGGCCCAAGTTCACCCGCAGCCTCGACACGGTCTACACGGCACCCAAAGACCTCACGGGGCTCGTGACCATCTGGATGGTGGCAAAAGATCAACGCGGCGGCGAGAGCTTCGCCCACGTGACGCTGCGTGTAGAACCTTGATTTTCAGCGACGCTGGTGGAGCTGATGGGTGCGCCAGGCTTCCTTGGCTTCGGCCAGGCTGGCGATGAGGTCACGACACTCTTCGTCCTCTTCGACGAGGGACGGGCTGAGCGCTCGCACCGCCTCCACCAACCGCTCGCACAAGCTCAAGCTCTCCTTGACGAAGGCGTCCAGGCGCACGAGCGAAGGCTCGACGACATACTCCTCCACCTCCGCGGAGCTACCGACGAAGAACGAGAGCTCGACGCTGTCGCCCGTGGGGACAAACCCGAAGCAGTGCTCGCTGTCACGAAACGCCACCGTCTCAGTGTCGCCCGCCAATACCCAGGGTAGCCGGCGGATCCACTGGGCCCCGAGGCGAAGCAGCGGATCGAAGTATTCGCCGCAATGACGTTCGCCATCGAGCTCGACGAGGACGGCGCCCTCTAAGGCGCCGTTCGCGTTGATGGCCTCGCGGTACTTCTCGGGCTCGGCGAGCAAGGTTTTTGAGGGAACGGCCACGTCATCGACGCGGATAGAGAAATCTAAGGATACCTTCATGCAGAAATCAGCAACTTAGCGAACTGGCCCCCATCGTTCGCCAACTTTACCGAGCGAGCCGTGCAGCGTCAAGCGGCCTTACGGCCTGTTCGTTCATTTTTCAACAAATGCCCGCGCGGGTCACGGCGCCGCGACGAAAGCCATGCGGAGGCGCGCCAGGGCCTCCTCCAAACGATTTATCCAGGCCACCTCCCCGCGCGCGCCGCGTCCCACGAACAAGGTCTTCTCGTAGATTACGATTGCCTTCTCGAGCAGGATGGACACGCGACGGCGCACCTCCTCACGGTAGACCTCGGCCTCCTCGAGGTCGAGCTCGGCCGGGATCTCGACCGCGAGGAGCGACGTGTGCAGCGCCTCGTAGAGCGCCCCCACCCTGTACCCCGCCGCCGTCGCCATGCGCGCATCGCCGTGGCGGATGGCGCGCAGATAATGCCGCTCGGCGGCGAGCAAAAGCTCGCACTTCGTCGCGAAGCGCGCGCGCAAGAGCGGGACCGGCAGCTCGAGCTGCTCTTCGAAGAAGCGCTCCTCGGCCATCTCCCCGAGCTCGTAGGCGGCCTCCGCCAAGAGACCGCCGTCATGCGCACGCTCGCCCGCGCGCTCGGCCTTACGCACCTCTCCTTCGAGCACGGCCGCAGCCGCCTCGAGCTTCCCCGCGCGGCGCAGCGCCTTGCCGAGCCCCACCGTGGCCTCGCGCAGATCGAACGCGTCGAGCTTTGCGAGCGTGAAGATCCTCTCATAGGCAGCGATCGCGCGGAGGTGGTCACCGAGCGTCATGAGCACCGCGGCCAGCCGATAATGAGCGTCTGTCACGACACGCCGCGCCTCATCGCTTTTGACATCGAGCCGCGAAAGCTCCTCGTATAAGACCACCGCCGCGGCGAGATCCCCGTGCTCCTCCGTAAGCCGCGCCCCGCGAAACAAGGCCAGCGGCGCCCGTGCGTTGCCCGCAAACTCTCGCGCGAGCCGCAGGTAGAGCGCGCGCGCCACGCGCGGGTGACCTCGCCGTTCTTCCTCCTCGGCGAGGTGAAAGAGCAGCGCGGGGTCGTAGCTCGACAAGCCCGTCAACGGATCTGGGGAGGCCCGCACGACCTCGCCTTCGCCCTCGATCGGCGCGCGCGGCGCCACCTCGGGCGCAGGCCTCGCGACGCAGGCCGTAAGCGACATCGAG
>CAYXQW010000222.1:0-1784 GCA_964466695.1 uncultured Bdellovibrionales bacterium | reverse complement strand
CACGAGAGCCAGGGCCCGCATCATCCCTCTTGGCGCCGCAGCCCGAGCTTTTGCATGACGGCTTGTAAATCATCCCATACCTTGCGCTTGTCTGCGGGGTTACGCAGCAAGTAGGCGGGGTGGAACGTGGGCATGAGCGGCGTACCGTCGAAGAGCCGCCAGGTGCCACGCAGGCGGCTTATGGGAGTAGTGTTCTCAAGCAGGGTCTGCGCGGCCACGCGCCCGAGGGCCACGATCGCCTCGGGCGCGACGAGGCGCACCTGCGCGCGCAGAAACCCTATGCACGCCGAGACCTCGTCGGGCTCGGGATCGCGGTTTTGGGGTGGCCGGCACTTGATGATGTTGGCGATGTAGACCTCGCCGCGCATAAGACCCATGGCCGCGATCATCTTGTCTAAGAGCTGCCCCGCCGCGCCCACGAAGGGCTCTCCTTGCAGATCTTCGTCGCGCCCCGGACCTTCGCCGATGAACATGAGGCGGGCCTTCGGGCTGCCCGCGCCGAAGACGATGTTCGTCCGGGTCGCGGCGAGCTTGCAGCGCGTGCAACCAGAGCTTGCGGCCGAAAGCTCCTCGAGACTCGTCGCGCTCACAGGAGCGTCGGTGCACGCAAGATCTCGGGCGCGTGGCGGCGAGAGTCGGGTGTCGAGCCCGGTAAGACCGAGCTCGCCTTGAAATGCCAGCAGGCGACCTGCGTCACGCGCCAGGGCGGCCACCTCGTCCTCGAGCTCGCTCGCCATCATCTTCGTCGTCATATCATCGTTGCTCGACACGCAACCACTCGTCGATCCCCGAAGGTCCGCGCGACGCGGCCTTGCGCAAGGCGAGCAAGGCGGAGCGCGCCGACTCGGGCAGCGCTGAAGCCGGCGAGGCCGGGAGGTCGAGGCTGCCACACCACAGCTTCCAGACGATCTCGAGCATGCTCCGATGCGCGGGGGGCAGTCCCTGACCTTTGGCCGCGAGATATAGCCGCGCCGACTCGCTCGGTCCGGCGTCGGTCCAAGCCCCAAAGAGCTCCACGAGGCAGAGCAAGGTCTTGCACACCGCCACGAGCTGCGCGACATCGCGAAAAGCCCAGTTGAAACGCATCACGAGGTGCTCCTCGCGCCGCGAGCACCGCGCGAGGTGCGCGAAGGCCGCCTGCATGTTGGCCGTCGCGACAGCGTCGAAGTCGACATACTCGAGGGTCGCGAGCACGAGGTCATCAGCGCCGCCGCTCTCTCGACGCTCACGAAGGCGCGCGAAGCCGCCGAGCTCGAAGCTCCCATCTTCCACCTCGAGACCGCGAAGCTCGAGATCGATCGTCGTCGGCCAGGTCGCTGGCGCCCACACCCGCATCTCGCGCAAGCTCAGCTCCACGCAGCGCAAGCGCGGCCGCTCGTGCTCGAGCCCGAGCTCGACTACCCCATCTATGGGCAAATAAAGGAGCTTACGCCGATCGAGCCCACCGCGCGCCAACCCCTCGGCGCGCGTCGTCGTCTCTTTGGTGCTCGAATGGTCCATGCGGCTTTGCCCCATAGAGGTCTAGCGCAGTCACCTGTTGGCGTCGAGCCAGATCTGGCACCGTCTCACGGCAATAGATAGCTCTCCACATCGGCGTGCCCAAAAAGCCGCTTGCTGACGCGCGCGGTACAGAACCGCGACCGTCATGGAGCGGCAATCCGGGAGTAGCCGAGAACTATTGCCGTGGCTTGACTGTGCGCGTTCTTTGGACAAAAAGCCCGGACATGGAACAGACCCTCTCGATCATCAAGCCCGACGCCGTGCGCAAAAACCTCATCGGCGCC
>CAYXQW010000221.1:0-5305 GCA_964466695.1 uncultured Bdellovibrionales bacterium | reverse complement strand
ATCGCGCCACGTACGAGGCGATGGTGCGGCGCGCGCGGCAGCTCATCAAGGCGGGGGATTGCCAGCAGATCGTGGTGGCGCAGCGCTTCGACGCCACGGTGGACCTCGCCCCGTTCGACATCTATCGCTCCTTGCGGCGGGTGAACCCCTCGCCCTTCTTGTTCTATTTGCAAGACGGCGAGCGGGCTCTGGTCGGCAGCTCCCCCGAGACGTTGGTGCGGCTACGAGGGGACGAGGTCACGGTGCGCCCCATCGCTGGCACGCGGCCGCGCGGGCGCGACGCCGCCGAGGACCTGCGCCTCGAGGAGGAGCTCCGCAAGGACCCCAAGGAGAACGCCGAGCACGTCATGTTGCTCGATCTCGGGCGCAACGACGTAGGGAGGGTCGCCGAGGTGGGCTCGGTGCGGATCACGGCCCACAAGGAGATCGAGCGCTACTCGCACGTCATGCACCTCGTCTCCGAGGTGCGCGGGCGCTTGCGCAAAGGCGAGGACGCGCTCGATGTCTTGCGCGCCTCGTTCCCCGCGGGCACGGTGAGCGGCGCGCCCAAGGTGCACGCCATGGAGATCATCGACGAGCTCGAGCCCGCGCGGCGCGGCCCTTACGCCGGGGCGGTGGGGTACTTCGCGCGCGGCGGCGACATGGAGATGTGCATCGCCATCCGCACGCTCATGCAGCGCGGCGACAAGGTGAGCGTGCAGGCCGGGGCGGGCATCGTCTACGACTCGCAGCCGGCGCGCGAGTATCGCGAGACGGTCAACAAGGCGCAGGCGCTCTTCTCCGCGGTGGCCGAGGCGGAGGCGCGCATCGGCCGCGGCGCGGAGCTCGTGCCGAGCGCGGCGCGGCGCGGGAGGCGAGCATGAAGCCGCGCGTGCTGCTCATCGACAACTACGACTCGTTCACCTTCAACCTCGTGCAATACTTGGGCGAGCTCGGCGCCGAGGTGTTGGTCTTTCGCAACGACGAGATCTCGCCCGAAGAGATAACGAAGCATCGGCCCGCCGGGCTCATGCTCTCGCCCGGGCCCTGCACTCCGAAGGAGGCGGGGGTGAGTGTGCCGGCGATCGTAGCGCACAAGGGCGTGCTCCCCATCCTCGGGGTGTGCCTCGGGCACCAGGCCATCGCGGCGGCCTTCGGGGGCGAGGTGGTGCGCAACTTTCGCATCATGCACGGCAAGACGAGCCCGGTCTTGCACGACAACGAGGGGGTCTTCGCCGGCTTGCCCTCGCCCTTTACGGCGGGCCGCTATCACTCGCTGGTGGTCGAGCGCGAAAGCTTGCCGCGCGAGCTCAAAGTCACGGCCTGGACGGAGGAGGGAGAGATCATGGGCCTTCGGCATCGCCGTCTCCCCATCGAAGGCGTGCAGTTTCACCCCGAGTCGGTCTTGACCTCTGAGGGCAAGGCCCTGCTCGGCAACTGGCTCGAGATGCTCTCGCAAAGGAAGTCAAAATGATCCAACAGGCTATAAACAAGGTTACAAAGCGCCTCGACCTCGACCGCGACGAGATGGCCGCCGTCATCGGCGAGCTCGCCGACGGTGTGGCGACGCCGTCGCAGATCGGGGCGCTGCTCGCGGCCTTGCGTACCAAGGGCGAATCCGTCGAGGAGATCGCAGGGGCGGCGCAGGTGATGCGCGAGCGCGCCGTCAAGATAAACGTTACGAGTGAGGTCTTCGTCGACACCTGCGGCACGGGCGGCGACGGCAAGCACACCTTCAACATCTCCACCGCGGCCGCGTTCGTGGTGGCGGGAGCGGGCGTCACCGTGGCCAAGCACGGCAACCGCTCGGTGTCGTCGCGCTGCGGCTCGGCCGACGTGCTGTTGACCCTCGGGGTCGAGGTGGAGCTCGAGCCGCGCGCGATCGAGCGCTGCATCCAGGAGGTGGGGATCGGGTTTCTGTTCGCGCCGGCCTTGCACCCGGCCTTCAAGGCCGTGGCCGCCGTGCGCCGCGAGCTCGGGGTGCGGACGGTCTTCAACATCCTCGGCCCGCTCGCAAACCCGGCCGGCGCGCGCCACCAGGTGCTCGGGGTTTACGACGAGGACCTCGTCTTGGTGTTCGCGCGCGTGCTCGCCGCGCTCGGCTCGGCGCGCGCCTTCGTCGTCTCTGGCGACGGCTTCGATGAGATCTCGCTCACTGGCAAGACCAAGGTCGCCGAGGTCGAAGGCGAGACCGTCTCCACCTACGAGCTCGCCCCTGAGGACCTCGGCCTCACCAAGGTAGACCCCCAGGAGCTCTTGGGCGGCGACGTTGAGCATAACGCGCGCATCTTGCGCGAGGTGCTCGCGGGGCAGAAGGGCGCCCGTCGCGACGTGGTGCTCGCGAACGCCGCGGCCGCGCTCGTCGCCGCGGGAGCGGCGAAGGGTTGGCGCGAGGGCGTGAGCCTGGCGGCGCGCTCGATCGACAGCGGCGCGGCGGCGCAAAAGCTTGCGGACCTCGTAAAAGCGAGTGGGCGGAAATGACCTTCCTCGAGGACATCCTCGCCCGCAAGCGCACCGAGGTCGAGGACCGCCGGCGGATCCGGGCCGAGGGCGAGCTCGCCCGCGTCGCGGAGCACCTGCCGCCGCCGCTCGTCTTCGCGCACGCCTTGGCGAGCTTCGGTGAGAAGACGAAGATCATCGCCGAAATCAAGCGCGCGAGCCCCTCGGCGGGCGCCATCGACACCGGGCTTGCGGCCACCCTGCAAGCCGAGCGCTACGCGAGCGCCGGCGCGACCGCGATCTCGGTGCTCACCGACGGGCCGGGCTTCGGCGGCTCGCTCGCAGACTTAGCGGCGGTGCGCGACGTGGTGCGCATCCCCTTGCTCCGCAAGGACTTCATCATCGACCGTTATCAACTGCTCGAGGCGCGCCTCGCTGGCGCCGACGCCGTGTTGCTCATCGTGGCGGCGGTAGAAGGCGAGCTTATGCGCTTGCTCGCGGCGGCGTCCGGCCTCGGCCTCGCCGCGCTTGTCGAGGTGCACGGCGAGGAGGAGCTCTTGCGCGCTCTCGACGCCGGGGCGCGCCTCATCGGCATCAACAACCGTAATCTGCACACCTTCGCGGTCGACCTCGGCACGAGCGAGCGCCTCCTCGCCAAGATCCCCAAGGAGATAAAGGTGGTCTGCGAGAGCGGCGTGCGTACGCCCGAGGACGCCGCGCGGCTTCGCGCCGCCGGGGCCGCGAACTTGCTCGTGGGCGAGGCCCTGGTGCGCGCCGAGCATCCCGAGGAGCTCTTGCGCGCCCTGGCAGGCGCATAAAATGGCCGCCCCGCTCGTCAAGGTCTGTGGCATAACCCGACTCGAGGACGCCCTGGCGGCGGTCGACGCGGGGGTCGACGCGCTCGGGTTCAACTTCTGGCCGGGCTCGAAGCGCTACCTCGCGCCCGCGGCGGCGCGCGAGATCATCGAGGCTTTGCCGCCTTTCATCACGATCGTGGGCCTGTTCGTCGATCAGCCGCGCGAGGAGATAACGAAGACCGCGCGTATGGCGCGCCTCCAGGCCTTGCAGCTCCACGGCGCGCTCCGCCCCGAGGATTGTCTCGGCTACGAGCTCCCCGTGGTCAAGGGCTTCGCCGCCAGCTCGGACCTCACCACCTATGAGCTTGCGCGCTATCGCCTGAGCGCCTACCTGCTCGACACCCCTGTCCCCGGCCATGGCGGCAGCGGCCAGGTCTTCGACTGGGCGCTGCTCGATACCCTCGTGGTGCCCGGCCCGCTCATCCTCGCCGGGGGGCTGCGGGTGGAGAACGTCGCGGCGGCGGTCGCGCGCACGAAGCCCTACGCCGTCGACGTCGCGAGCGGCGTCGAGCGCGCGCCGGGCGTCAAGGACCACGAGCTTATGCGTCGCTTCGTCGCGAACGCCAAAAAGGGGGACGGGAGTCTTTTGTTGCCTACGGCGCCCGTTTGACTTAAGCTTCGGGCGATGCCAAGGCGCGGACGGACCATCCTCCCCGACACCCTCTATCACGTCATGAACCGCGCCGCCGGCCGGCTCACGCTCTTTCGTAAGCCCGAGGAATATGCGGCCTTCGAGGCGACCCTCGAGGAGGCGATCGAGCGCTTCATGCCGCGGGTCCTCGGGTACGCCATCATGCCGAGTCAATGGCACCTCGTGGTCTGGCCGAACGCCAAAGATAGCGGCGAGGTGAGTCGCTTCTTTCACTGGCTCACCATGACCCACACGAAGCGCCATCACGCCGCGCGGCGGACCTCGGGGCAGGGCCCCTTGTATCAAGGGCGGTTCAAGATCTTTCCTGTTGCCGCAGACCATCACCTGCTCATGGTTATGCGCTACCTCGAAGGCGCGGCGCAGCGCGCGCGCCTCGTCGGCAAGGCTCGGCTCTGGCGCTGGTCGAGCCTGTGGCACCACGTCCAGGGCAACACCTCGCTTGGTGCCTTGCTCTCTTTCTGGCCCGTGCCGCGGCCCGCCGACTGGCTGTCCTTGGTCGAGCGGTCCCAACCGATCGCCGAGCAAGAGGCGATCTCGCGAAGCCTCGCGCGCGGCGCGCCCCTCGGTGACAACGTCTGGAGCGCGAGCATGGTGAAGCTCGCCGGGCTCGAGCACACGATCCGCCCGCGAGGTCGCCCTCGCTTGTCTCCCGCTCTTGGGCGCTGCTAGAGAGCTGAACCCGCTCAGCTCTCATAGAGAGCCCGCTCTTTACGGAAGGAAGAGGCCTTGGCGACCCAGTATGGCGATTTTCGTGTGCGGTTCGACGCGCGCGCGGGCGGCGCGCCGAGCCTCGCGCGCGGCCGCGGCGCGGTGGCGTCGGTGGCGGCCGGGGCGAGCGAGCTCGCGCGGGAGGTCTTGCAAAACGGCGGCAACGCCTTCGACGCAGCCTTCACCTTGGCCTTCGCCTTGTGCGTCTATCACCCGCAGGCAGGGAACCTCGGCGGCGGCGGTTATCTGGTCTACAAGGAACGCGGCGCGCGCCCGCGCTCTTACAACTTTCGCGAGCAGACGCCCGCGGCCGCGCGGCGCGAGGCCTTCTTACGCGCCGACGGCACCGCCGACCCCGAGAAGACGGCCTTCGGCCCCACCTCGGTCTGCGTCCCCGGCACGGTGAAGGCCTTCTTCGCGCTGCAGGCGCGCCACGGCGTGCTCGCGGCGCGCGATTTGCTCTCGGCCGTGGCCGCGCGCGCGCGCAGCGGGGTGGCGATCACGAGCTACGAGGCCGAGTGTCTAAATCGCCTGCGGCCAAAGCTCGCAGCCTCGCCCGAGTCGCGCCGCTTCTACGTAAAAGACGATCCCTTCGCGGCGGGCGACGTGCTCGCGAACCTTCACCTCGCGAAGACCCTCGAGACCTTGGCGCGCGAGGGTGAGGCAGCCT
>CAYXQW010000220.1:0-5313 GCA_964466695.1 uncultured Bdellovibrionales bacterium | reverse complement strand
GAGTTTGCGCCTGCGAGATATCGAGAATGCGATAGCCCTGGTCGTCACCTATTTCGACTATTGCATCCAGCTTTTGTCTCCGATAGAGAGACTCTTTTAGGGGTCGAGTATCGTGACAAAGCTGTTGGCAATAGTTGATCACGGCATGACCACGATGCGGCGGCGCCAGCCGCGCCTCTGGTAGGCGGGCTCATGACTGCGATGAGCAGTAAGGAAGTAGAAACATGGCAAAGGGTAAGGTCAAGTGGTTCAATGACGCCAAGGGTTTCGGTTTCATCACCCCCGAAGATGGTGGCGAGGATGTCTTCGTCCACTTCTCCGCGATCATGATCGAGGGCTTCAAGTCGTTGGCCGAAGGTCAAGACGTCGAGTACGACGTGGTCCGCGGCGACAAGGGCCTGCAAGCACGCAGCGTCCGCACGGGAAGCTAGAACCCTAAACTCCTCCAATCTCCATAAATTTACGCACTGGGCCCTTGGCCTTCGACTCACGATCGATGAGCCGAAAGCCCAGCGCTTCGTCCACGTCTCGCGCGCTGACGCCCGCGCGCCCGTCGAGATCGGCGATGGTGCGCGCTATCTTGAGCACCCGCACGGCCGCGCGCGACGAGAGCCCATCTTCGTCGATAGCGGTCTCGAGCGACGCCATCGACGCGGCGTCGAGGCGAATGTGCTCCTCGGTCTCGCGGCTGCTCATCGAGGCGTTGGTGCGCCCGGCGCCCAGGCGCTGCTCTTGTCGCGCGCGTGCCTCCTCGACGCGCGCCCGCGCGACCTCGCTCGTCTCCCCGGCGCTCGGCTTCGCGTAGTCCCGAAACGGGACGGCGCGGACGCCGACGTGGAGGTCTATGCGATCGAGCAGCGGCCCGGAGATGCGCGCCCGATAGCGCTGGATCTGATCGAAGGAGCACACGCACGGCGCCCCTGCCCCGGCGCGAAATCTCCCGCACGGGCAAGGGTTCATCGCGGCGATGAGCAAGACCCGCGCGGGGAAGCACAGCGCGAGGGCGGCGCGCGAGATGTGGATCTCGCCTTCCTCGAGCGGCTCGCGCAGAGACTCGAGCGCGCGCCGCGAATACTCGGGGAGCTCATCGAGGAAGAGCACCCCCCGGTGCGCGAGCGTGACCTCGCCCGGCCGCGGGATGCTGCCGCCGCCACAGAGCGCCGCCTCGCTCGCGGTGTGGTGCGGCGCGCGAAAGGGCCGCTCGCGCACGAGGCCTCCCTCCTGCAAGAGGCCCGCGGCCGAGTGGATACGCGTCACCTCGATGCTCTCCTCGGCCGCGAGCGCGGGCAGCAGGGTCGGCATGCGGCGCGCGAGCATGGTCTTGCCGCTGCCCGGCGGACCTACGAACAAGAGGTTGTGGCCGCCCGCGGCCGCGACGACCAACGCGCGCTTGGCGCGCTCTTGCCCGCGCACCTCCGACAAACAACCGTAGCGCGCGCGGCGCTCGCCGAGCGCGGGACAAGTCGCGGGCGCGAGCTGACCCTCGCCGCGAAGGTGAGCGACGAGCTCTTTGAGCGTCTCGGCGCCGATCACGTCTATCCCTGGGATAATCGCGGCCTCGGCGGCGTTCGCCTTGGGGACGAAGACCTCCTTGTCGCCGGCGCGCCGCGCCAGGTCGGCGATGAGGGCGACGCCACGGACGGGCTCTAGCCGTCCACCAAGCGAGAGCTCACCGAAGAAGCGCCTCCCTTCGAGCGCCGCCACAGGGATGACGCCGGTCGCGGCGAGCAAAACCATCGCGAGCGGCAAGTCGAGCGCGCTCGCCTCCTTCTCGAGCTCGGCGGGCAACAGGTTGACCACGAGGTGGTGATTGCCGAGCTGCATCTCGGAGGCGATGATGGCCGACCTCACCCTGACCGAGGACTCGCGCACCGCCCCACGCGCGAGGCCGATGAGCGCCATCGTGGGCAATCCGCTCGAGCGATGGCACTCGACCACCACCTCGTGGGCGTCGATGCCGATGACGGTCCCCGAGGTCGCGCGGGCGAGCATGAGCTTTAAGTACCCGGCGCGCTTGCGGCGCGGCCTACGGCGACGAGCTCGTCGGCGAAGGCCAGAAACTCGCGCTCGAGCACGGGTGTGCTCATCCCGCCCATGACCGCCGGCCTATAGAAGCGCGCGAAGAGCGCCAGGGACTGCGCGAAGCTCGTCTGATCGACCTTGCCCTCTTCACCGAAGTGCTCTCGCCACTTGACGAAGAGCGCCTTGCGATCTTTTTCCAAGGCCGCGAGCGTCTCGCCCTGATGATCCGCGCTCGCGGTGAGGTGATCGATCCCCGCGCTCACCCCGAGCTTGAGCAGCCGCTTCCCGGTGTTCTCGAGGAGCTTCTTCCCTACTTCTTTGAGGCTGCTCTCGGCGAGCGTCCCGCCCTTCATCGCGAGCGGTTTTGCGAGCTTGCCCCCGAAGACCCCGATCACCGCGCCGATCCCGGCTTTGATAAAGGTGGCGCGCACTTTGTCGTCTACCTCGCTCGGGTCGACGAAGCCGCGATCGGCGAGGGCCTGGAGCTGAGATGCGTGATCGAGGCCGGTTACGAGCTCAGTACCCGCGCTCCCCGCCGCGCTCGCCACGCTGTAGCCGAAGCCGAGGCCCATGGTCGCGGCCCCGGTGGCGAGGCCCATGCCCAGGTTTACCCACTTCTCCTCGCTCCTGTCCCACTTGTCGAGGTGGTCGAGCACGGCCTCTTGCGCGGCGTTCTCGATCTCTTTGTTCTCGAAGGGGAAGTCCTTGGGGTCTAAGCCTATCTTTGCTGTCTGAATGGCCGTGCGTGTGATCGCCGGGGCGAGCTTGAATAGCTCAAGGCGGCGCATCTTGGCCTCCGCCGCCTCGAGCTTCGAGGCCAGGTCCCGCAGCCGCTCGACCGCCGCGCCGATGAGGTCGGCGAAGAACTCGAGGAACCGCTGAAAGCCTTGCTGGAGCTTTTCGGCGACCTTGGACTCCTTGACCGCCGCGAGACCGAGCATGGCGAGGCTTTTAGTAGCCTCGGCCGGGCTCATGGCGAAGAGCCGCTTGGCCTGTTTTACGAGCTCATCCTTGTTCGCGGCGAGCGCCGTGAGCTGTGCGAGGCCAGTTGCGACCTCTTCGCGGAGCCTCTCGGCGAGCGGGCGCACGAGCAGCTTGAACGCGAGCGCGTCGCCGAACATGCGCGCGAGCTGCTCCGCACCGCCTAAACCGAGGCTGACCTTGGTCTTCGCGGCGGCCTTCGCGATCTTGCCCGCGAGCTCCTGCAAGGATGTTGTTTTGACGAGCGCGTCGCGAAGCAGGTCGTACGGGACACCTTTTCCTTGCAGATAATTGAAGACTTCTGTGGACGAGATCGACCGCGTGCGTTGATACTCGGCGGATCTTACGATGGCGCGAGTCACCATCGAGAGGAGGGTTTTTAGCGCTGCGTTCCCCTCATCCTTCGAGACGCTTTGGGCGCGGCTCGCGCTTTGCGCTTTTACGGTGCTCGGGGCAGGAGCACGCGGCGTCGCGAGCCCGCGGGTTGTTGCCACGGCGGCCTTCGGCTGGACCATGACGCCGCGCGAGAGGTCGTCGGGCAACATACCGTTGGCGCGGAGCAGGTCGTAATGCTTGATGAGCGTGACCTTGTCCGGCACCCAGATGCTCTGCCCCCACACGGAGCTGAGCTTGGCGCCGGGGCCGAGCTGCCCCTGTTTCTCGAGCCAGTGCTGCAAGACGTGGGTGAGGCTCACGTAGGACTTCCTGTCGAGCTCGAAGCGACCATGAGAGGGAGGATCGGCCTTGGCGATCACCTCGAGCAGTGTGCCGAAGGTCTCGCGGTGCTTGACGCGGTAAAAGAAAGAGCCCAAGCCTGTAGAGGGCTTCTCGGCCTGCTTTTCGCGTGGGTTTATGGCGAGGGCGTCCGCGCTCGCCTTGTTCGCTGAAGTTTCTTTGTGGATCCGTGGCTCCGACATGTCTATCTCCTGTCCGGGGAGTCATCCAGCAAGTTTCGTGCCGATAACCCAAGAGCCGATTTTGGCCTAAAACTGCGGTTTTAAGCCGCGCGAGCGTGAGCATGGCGCGTCATTTTGCGACGTCGTGTCGCAAAATGACACATGTGTGATAGGGGCCAAGGGCCATGTCGAGCATCGTAGAGCCCCCCGCGTGGCGCACGCTCGCAGAGCTCGAGCGCCTGTGGCGCCGCGTATCGTCCCGGCCTCTCTTCATGCCGCCGAATTTCTTCAAGTACCTGCGCTTGCGGGCGCGTCTTCGTTTGAAGCTGCTCGACCCTATGCGCGTGCGCGTGCTCACGCCCGCCGCCATGCAGAACGACTGCGAGAGCTGTCGCGACAATTGTTGTATCGGTGAGCGCTCGACGGTGTTGTTGCGACTCCGAGACATCGCCATGCTCATGGATCTCGGTCGCGAAGACCTCATCGTGCAAGACAAGCCAAAGCTCGCGCCTGACCTGGCGGGGGTGAGCCTGGCGTTGCGCCGGCAGGTCGCGAGCGAGGCCTGGCAGATCTTCCCCGTGCTCGCGCAGAACCGCTTTTTTGCCTGCCGCGCGCTCGACGACGACGGCCGCTGCACGCTCTACCCGCACCTACCCCTCACCTGCGCGCGCTTCCCTTACGCGCTGGATCTCGAGCATCGTGAGGTCTTCTACAGCAAGCGCTGCGATGCTTTTTGGATCCGCCACGACAATCGCGCTGATGAGCCCATCATGGCGATGAAGCTCGCCGCGGTCGCCGCCTACAACGAGCGGATAAAAGATGCGGTCTTGCTCGCCTATGCGAAAAGAGAGCTCGAAGAGCTAGGACTACTCTGCTTCTTGCGGCCGTGAGGGATATCCGCGCCGGGACCTTACAGAGGGAGAGGAACTACCAGCGCCCGCCGCCGCCACCACCGCCGTCGCGACCACCGCGCCCGCCGCCGCCGCCGCCGCGACCGCCACGACCACCGCCGTCACGACCACCGCGGCCACCACCGCCGCCGTCGCGACCGAAGCGGCCGCCACCAGGGCCTCCACCACCGCCACGGTTCGTGTTCTCTTGCGCCTCGCTCACGCGGATCGTACGACCGCCGAGATCGACGCCGTTCATCTCGTCGATGGCGGCACGCGCGGCGTCGTCATTGGAGAACGTCACGAAGCCGAAGCCTCGGGACTGGCCGGTGGTGCGGTCATTGATGACCTTGGCCTCGACGATGTCGCCGAAGCGCGCGAAGTGCAGGTTGCGACGCGCGCCGTGGCGGGCGATCGCGTACTCGCTGCTGTCGAAGCCGAGATAATGCAGCTTCGGCCGCAACTTGAGCAGGGGCGCACGCCAGGCGCCTTCGCCGCAGCCGATGTCGAGCACGGTGCGCAGT
>CAYXQW010000219.1:0-5324 GCA_964466695.1 uncultured Bdellovibrionales bacterium | reverse complement strand
CGGCGCTTATCGTCACGGCGTCTTTGGCGTAGGTCTCGATGTCGGTGGTGACGATCACGCCGGAGATCTCGCTCGGCACCGTGCGATGCAACAACACCGAGGGGAAGACGTGCTCGGGGTTTTTGATGAGGCGCTGGCGCCAGCGAAAGGAGCGCTCCTCGTAGGGCGAGGTCCACACCTCGCGGACAGCCCGCGTGATGTCGTCGAAGCGCACGCGGTTTGGCACGGTGAGGTTGAGCCCGGCGCCGGTGAACTCGCGCAGGTCTTCCACGTTGGTGTCCGAGCGGACGAACACGCCGAGCTTCTCCGGCTCGCCGAGTCTCTCCATGGCCGAGCGCAGCTCTTGCTCGAAGCCTTCGGGGAAAGGCCGCTCCAGGATCTGACCGCGAAACCGCGCGAGCGCCGCGAGCAGCGCGGTCTCGGCGGCGCCCTCGTCGCGCCCGCGCTCCTTGGCATAGCGGGCGTAGGCCAGGCGTAGCTCGGCGAGCGGCGTCGGGCTCTTGCCCGTGTCCACGTGCCGTACGAAGGCGCCGAAGGGGATCACGGCGGCGTCGGAGACGCGGTCTTCGAAGAGCTGGCGCAGCCGCCCGAGCTCGGCCGCCTTCGGGCCGACGCGGACACCGGCGTCGGCGGGGCCGACCTCGTCGAGCCGTAAGATGCGCGTGGTGTCGAGGTCGAGCTTCTCGGTCTCGACGCGGAAGGCCGTGCGCGCCGCCGTGGGCAAACGCGCGATGGGTAGGCGCGCGAGGTCGTTGGGCGGCAGCGCCACCATGGGGCCGAGCAAGACGCGCCGCTTCGCCGAGACCCCGAGCACCAAAAGCTGCCCCGCGTACACCGCGAGCGCTCGGCCGAGCTCGGCGCTCACCGCGCCCAAGGGGATGCCGAGGTTGCGCGACAACATGGCGAGGTGCGAGAGGCTCCCGGCTCCTCCGACGGTGATGATGCCCGCGACCGGCGGCAGATCGGGGGGGATGTCGTGGAGCAGCACGAGCTCCTCGCGCCGTAGCTTCGAGGTGTCGCCGCCGGGCTCGATGACGGCGAGGGGGCCGACGGCGAGGCCCGGGTTCTCGCCGCGCATGTTCGGGGCGATCGCATTGAGGCCGACGAGCCGGTGTCCGCCGTCGCGGCTCGCGTCCACGAGCAGGCGGTCGTAGAGCGTGGCGAGGGGTAGCATGATGCCGCTGCGCAAGATGTCGTCGATGACGAAGGCGCTCGCAGGCTCGATCTCGGCGTAGCGTGCGAGGGGCACGCCGAGCTCAGCCAAGAGGCGCGCGCGCGCCCACTCGAACGCCTTGCCGAGCCGCGCGATCGCCGCCGGGTAGCGGGCAGGGTCGCCTGAGATGTCGGTGATGGTCGCGGTGAGGCTTTGGCGCTCGCGTAAAGAGAGCAACCCCGCAAGCTCGGCCGAGCGCAAGAGCTCACCGAAGACGTTTAGGGCCTCGCGTCGCGAGAGGTTGAGACGCACAAGCTCGACGGCGAGCGCGACCGCGAGCTCCTCGACGACGCCTATGGTGTGCAGGCGCAAGAGGTTGCGCTCGCCGCCTCGTGCATCGCTCGCCGGCGTGAGGTTTTGGCCCGCCGCCTCGATGAGGTCCGCGCCGCGCGCGAGCAGCTCTCGCGGGTTCGTCTCGTCGGCCGTGAGGTAGGCGTCGATGGCCTTGCGCACGGGTTTGAGCGCGAGCCAGCGCCTGATGTCGCGCAGGCGCGCTTTGCGCGAGGCTGGGTCGTAGTAGGTGCGGATCTTGGCGGCGAGCTCGTTCGCCTTCGCCGCGAGCTCGCGCGCGCGCTTGGGGTGAGCGGCGTACGTGTCCACGGCGAGCGCGTCGCTCGGCTCGGGGAGCGAGTGGATCTTGAAGCGCAAGGAGGCGAAGGCCACGTCGGCGTCGCCGAGCTCTGCGGCGAGGTCACGGATCTCGGCGGCGAGGTCCTCGGCGCCGCGGCCGTAGGGTAAGGCGCGCGAGAGACGGATGAGCACGGCGCGGCTCTTGTGTAGCATGGCTTCCTGGTTTGAAAGCTCGATCAACAGACGTCGCGCCGCCTCGGCCTCGTTTTCGTCCTGGCGAAAGCCACGGTAGGTCTTGGCCCGCTCGAGCACCCAGCCGTCATGAGCGCGCTCGAGGTAGCGCTCGATGACGAGCGCCCGCGCGCGATAGAAGTCGTCTCGGAAGAGCTCCTCGGCGGCGAGCGGCGCGAGGATGGTGCCGCCGAAGATCCCGAGCGTGAAGAGCTTCTCGGCGCGTGGCGAGAAGGTGCCGTACATCATGCCGCCGCCGTGCTCTATGCAGCCGTAGGGCCGTGGTGGTTGGGTCGTGCCGTCTTGGCAGAACCAGAGCACGCCGTTGTATGGCCCGAGCCGGTCCTTGCGAAAGGCCTCGATGGTCTCCTTGGCGAAGCTCGCCTCCGTCGGCGTGAGCGGTCTGAAGAGATCTCCCCCGCCCTGGAGCAAGACCAGGGCCAAGAGCCAGGTCGCGGTCATGGTGCGTAGCCTAACACAAACTCAAGGGGCTGCGACCTCGACCGCGCCTGCGGCGCACGCGCTCGCGCGGGTCTCGCCGCGCTGATCGACCGCGGGGCAAGCGCTGCCCACGCCCGCCACTGCCGAGGTGTTGCCCGGCAACATGGTCGGGGTGGGGCCGCCGTTGTCGGCGGGCGCCGCGAGCCCGGGGTCTGTGAAGGTGGCGCCAGGGACGCAGGCCGATCCCGCCGGCCACTGGACGTTGTTCGCGCCGTCCTGACCGCCCTGGCAGTCGGTGTCGACGAGCAGCGAGTTGTTGATGGTGAACAGCCCAACGACGGAGGAGTCGGAGAAGGTGACGTTCGTGAGCGTGCCGAAGCGCTCCTCGGGAGGGTCGTCCTCGGCGGTGAGCGGGTTTCCAAAAAAGGAGCTGTTGGCCATATCGAGGCTACCTATGTGGAGCCAGAGGCCCCCGGCCCAGCCGCCGACGGAGGTGCCGTCAGTGAGCACCCCCGCGCGGTTGTTCATGAAGGTCGAGCCGCGCACGACGAGCTCGTTTTGCTTGATGAACGAGACGCCGCCGCCCGAGGCGGTGTTGGCGTCGAAGACCGAGTCTATGATCTGCATCCGCCTTATCCCGACGGTGGGCGTGCGAAACACCGCGCCCGCGAGCTCGTTGGCGCGGTTGTTCCGGAAGACCGAGCCGCAGATGGCGTAGACGTGGCTCTCGTCGTTCGCGCCGTCGAAGTAGACCGCGCCCGCGAGTCCCCCGGCGCCGGCCTGGTTCTCGTGGTTCGCCCATAGCATTCCTACGGCACCGCCGTTCGCGGCGCTGTTGCCGACAAAGACGCTCCCGGAGATGATGACGCTCGCGGCGCCGAGCGCGTAGACGGCGCCGCCGCCCACGTCCGGTCCTATGAGCGCGGCGCGGTTGTCGTAGAAGGCGCAGTCGATGATGCGCAAGAAGCCGTCGCGGACATATACCGAGCCCCCCGAGCCTTCCTTGTAGCCGTAGGCGCACTCGGGGTAGCCCGGCACCGGCTCGAAATAATCTCCTGTCGGGGCCTGCCCGTTGCGCAAGGTCAGGCGTTGGAGCGTGATCTCCCGCGTGCTCGCCATGAAGTTGGGGGACGAGTAGTAGAAGTGGCGTGACTGATAACCGGCGTCGAGCGTGATGAGACCGCCGCCGTCCACCGTGGTGTCTCGATCTACGGGCAGCTCGATCTCGTCTGTGATCGCTATGGTCAAAGGATCCGGGCCGCAGTTAAACGAGACCATGCTCGAGGCCGTGATCGCGCTTCGCAGCGCCGCCTCGGTGCAGCTTTGAGGCGTGCCGTCGCCCACCACCTCTGCGCCCGTCATGTCTTGCAAGGTCACGCTCGGTGTGCAGGTGACAGCCGGGGGGGGCACGGGATCGGTCGGGGTCTCCGGGGGCGGGGTCTCCGGTGGATCTTCTGGGGTGACGGGGTCTCCGGGCGTGGTCGGATCACCCGGCGTGGTCGGATCCGCCGGGTCTCCGTTCGCGGCCGCACAGCCGTCGCACTTTATCTCGCCGAGGTCACAGCCCCCGGCCACGGTTACGATCAAGCAAAGCCAGAATATGCTCGTGCGTATCATACATAGGGAGCATAGCACGCCCGCACGCCTCTGTGCCCGTGGCTACATGGGCTTGCTCGCGCGCACGAGCTCCGAGACCTGGAGCCGCTTGCTGCCGTTTACGCCCTCGTAGCGCAAGAGCTCGTGGCCGTCGGCCTTGTACCAGTAGCGATACTTGTAAGGCCAAAACCACCGCGCGAGGCCCTTTAAGCCCATCTCGAAGACCTCGGCCTCTACTATCCCCTCGGGGGTCGCGACGGGCTCTTTACCTATGCGCTTCAAGTACATCTTCACCGTGCGGCCCTCGCGGCTTTGCAGCAGCCGGAAGCGGAGCTCCTCGTCGCCGCGCGGGCGCAGGCGAGAGAAGAGGTAGAACATGCCGGCGTTGTTGTCGACCACGAGGCCGTCGAGGGAGAACTCGCGGGTTTGCCCGCCGTCCTCCACTTTGATCTTGCTCGCGTCGTAGTCATAGGACACCTGCAGCGCGAGCGTGCCGTCGGTGCGATAACGCTCGACGTGCTGCATGCGGTCGCGCTCGTCGAAGGTGATGACCTGCTTCTCGCCGCGCTCGTCGCAGAAGACCGCCGTGGTGCGCTCGGGCTCGGAGGAGAGCGTCATCGTCTGCCGCTCGCCGCCGCCATGCAGGCGGTATTCGTACACCTCGTCTTGCGCGAAGGCCGCGCGCGCGCAGCCTATGGTTAACACCAGAACCCCGAACACCGTCTCGAAACTTCGCGCCATCGCTCCCGCAACCCCGTCCTTCATCGTGTCAAAGAGGTTGGTATAAGGCGCTCGCGGCTATCGGCGCAAGCGCTTGACCTCAGATGAAGGGGCCTGCGAAGAGTGGCGGCATGAGCGAGAACGCCTTCGATGTCCTTCGCGCGCGCGGTTTCGTGCAGCAAACTACCGACGCCGACGCCATCCGCGCCATGTTCGGCGCGGGTAAGCCCGTGGTGGCCTACTGCGGCTACGACCCCACGGCCGACAGCCTGCATGTCGGCCACCTCTTCACGCTCATGGGGCTCATGCATCTAGAGCGCCTCGGCCATAAGCCCATCGTGTTGCTCGGCGGTGCCACGGCCATGGTGGGCGACCCCTCGGGCAAGACCGAGATGCGGCCGGTGCTCGCGGCCGAGCACATCGCGGCGAACCGCGCGCGACTCGAGGCGCAGGTCGGGCGCTTTTTGGATCTTGCGGGCGGCAAGAGCCTGTGCGTCGACAACGCCTTGTGGCTTCTGTCGCTCGGTTATATCGACTTTCTGCGCGACATCGG
>CAYXQW010000218.1:2060-5324 GCA_964466695.1 uncultured Bdellovibrionales bacterium | reverse complement strand
CGCGACCCTTGCCCGAACCACAGGTCGATCGCAAGCGCGGCGCCCGGCGTAAGCGCGCTCTGGGTCCAGGCGAGCGCGGTAATGAAGAGATCACCCACGCCGCGATGGCAGAGTATTACAGCGGGCTCAAGTAAGCCTCATCGCGGCCCCAGGGTGCCAAACACCGGTGATCGGGCGCTGTAGTGCGTCAAGCGTCAGGGTCTGACACCATCTCCCGAGACAAACGCGGGCGCCCTGGAGCTCGCGAGCTGACGTTGGTTGGCAGAAATAGCCGGTCGACGGCTACGCCCATAGCGTCAGCAACAGCGACCAGTGTAGACAATGATGCGGTTTGGCCAGCTTCGAGTCGCTGCAGAGTTCTCGGTTCGATGCCCGCACGCTCGGCTAGCTCGGCCTGAGTAAAACCACAGCGCTCTCGCTCCTTGCGAATGTTTTCCGCAAGATAAAGGCGCACCTGGCGAATTCGTTGGTTCTGCACGAAAGATCGAGTAGCGCGATGCGCCTCTTGCTAATACGACATATTTTGTCGTATTGGTTCGGCAACCGAACAGCGTGAGGTAATTGATGACCGATGACCGATTTAAGGACGGTAGCCGTACCAAAACCGTGCGCGGCGAAAGCCAGGCAGCGCCACCATTGATCGAAGAAACAATAGAGCGCGTTTGTGAGCTTGTTGAACGAATAGATGCTTTCTCGCAGGCAGCTAGTCGTTCTTTGGAGCATCTGCCATGCACGAATGACCCACGACACCGTCGCGGCATTGCACACTTGTTTTATCTTGTCGAAGCCACAGCCCGAGCAACCACCGAAGCTGCCGAATACCTGCGTCACGCGACAGACAATCGCTTTTGAGATACCCTGCCCCAGGGTGCCCCCAGGGTGTCAGACACCGGTGATCGGGGCTACCGAGGCCGAGCGATCACACCCCACCCGACGCTATCCTTTGACTTTCATGCAAAGCCACTCCGCCAACTCTTCCTCGCCCATTCCACCCGCCGCCAAGTTGCGGAACATGATCACTGTCTCAGCCTCACTCGCATCAAACGTTGCGCCGTTGATCTCCAAGAATACGGCGGCGGCGGTGAGGGCCACCCGCTCATTACCGTCTACGAAAGGGTGATCCTTAATGATGCCGAAAGCATACGCGGCAGCGAGCGCCGGAAGGGTTGGCTTGGTCTTCGCGGAGGCAAACAGGTCCTTGGGCCGCGCAAGCGCGGAGTCCAGTAGCCCGCGATCTCGCACGATGGACGAGCCACCATGCTCGGCGACGAGCATCTTGTGCATGGTGATCACTGCCTCGGTGAGTAACCACGTGCGCTCTTTGCGCCTGGTCATTTTGCAAGCTCGCGCAGGGCGTTTTTGAAACGCCCCATCACGCGCTCGGTGCTCTCCAACTGCTCGGCAAAGTCTTTGTCGTAGGGTGTCAGCTCGTAGCCATTTTCCGTCTCTACGAGGTAAAGCGTGTCGCCCTTCTTGGCCTTCATGCGGTGCAACGCTTCCTTAGGGAGAACGACACCCGCAGAACTCCCCACGGTCGTAACCTTCACTCAGGTCCTCAACGAGAGGTTTCAGTCGAACATCGTCATCCTCCGTTCCCAGGCTTGGCCTGGCGCACGGGCAATCGCATTCTCCGCATCGCCGTGTCCAAAATGCCGCTTGCTGACGCGCGCGGTACGGATTTTCGCGTCAGTACCGCGACCATCAGGGAGCGGCAAACCGAGAGTAGTCGAGAATGCGATAGCCCTGAGCTCGGCCATGAGCCTTCTTGTTGCGCGCGCCGCGCCTTGCTATGAGGCGACCTCTCTAAAAGACCCCGACGCGACGAAACATGGCCGACTACAAAGACACCCTGAACCTCCCGCGCACCGCCTTCGAGATGCGGGCCAACCTGGCCCAAAAAGAGCCGGCGCTGCTGCGTGCCTGGCAAGAAAACCACCTATACGAGAGCATCCTCGCCGCGCGCGCGAAAGACCCGCTGTTCGTCTTGCACGACGGCCCCCCCTACGCCAACGGCCACCTCCACCACGGCCACATCTTGAACAAGATCTTGAAGGACATCGTGGTGAAGTTTCGCACCATGACCGGCCGGCGCGTCCAGTTCGTGCCCGGCTGGGACTGCCACGGCCTGCCGATCGAGGTCCAGGTGGACAAGGAGCTCGGCGCGAAGAAGGCCGGCATGTCCAAGGTCGAGGTGCGCAAGGCTTGCCGCGCCTACGCCGAGCGCTTCGTCGAGCTGCAAAAACGCGAGTTCGAGCGCCTCGGGGTCCTCGGCCGCTGGCACGAGCCCTATCGCACCATGACCTACGGTTACGAGGCGCAGACCTTGCGCGAGCTCGCTACCATGGTGGAGCAAGGCCTCGTCTACAAGGGCCTGCGCCCGGTCAACTGGTGCACGGTGCACAAGACGGCCCTGGCCGAGGCCGAGGTCGAGTACGAAGACCACGCCTCGCCCTCGGTCTACGTCGCCTTCCGCCTCACGTCGCCGCCCGTAAAGCTTGGCGCCGAGGCGGATCTCGTCATCTGGACGACCACGCCCTGGACGCTGCCGGCGAACGTCGCCGTCGCGGCGGGCGGCGCGATCGATTACGTCGCTTACCCGGTCGCGGGGCGCCTGCGCATAGTCGCGCGCGACCTGCTCGAGGGCTTCCTTGCGGCCGTGGGTGCGCCAGCCTTCGACGAGGGCGCGATCGCCGCCAGGTTCTCGGGCGAGGAGCTCTTGGGCCTCGAGTACGAGCACTGCCTGCTTGCGCGCACTGGCAAGGTGGTGCTCGGCGAGCACGTGACGCTCGAGGCGGGCACGGGGCTCGTGCACATCGCGCCCGGCCACGGCGCCGAGGACTTCGACGTCGGCAAGAAGTATGGCCTTACGACCCTGAGCCCGGTGGACGCGAGCGGCGCCTTCACCGCGGAGTGCGGGATCACAGAGCTCGTCGGCACCCACGTCTTTACGGCCAACAAGACCATCATCGAGCTTCTAGTCGCCGCGCGGGCCCTGCTCAACGAGCCGGGTGACGTAGTCTCGCACCGCTACGCGCATTGCTGGCGCTGCCACAAGCCCATCATCACGCGCGCCACCGAGCAGTGGTGGGTGGCCATGGACAAGCCCTTCGCCGGCGGGCCGTCGCTGCGCGAGCGGGCGCTCGCGGCGCTTACGAGCGTGCGCTGGATCCCGAGCTGGGGCGAGGACCGCATCCGCGGCATGCTCGCGACGCGACCCGACTGGTGCCTCTCGCGCCAGCGCACCTGGGGCGTGCCCATCGCGGT
>CAYXQW010000218.1:0-2050 GCA_964466695.1 uncultured Bdellovibrionales bacterium | reverse complement strand
CGAGGATTGCGGCGAGGCCAAGCTCGACCCAAAGCTCATGCGCGAGGTGGCGGCGCGCTTCGACAAGGAAGGCGCCGACGTCTGGTTCTTTGCCACGGTCGAGGAGCTCGTAGGGAAGCTCACCTGCGCGCGCTGCGGCGGCACGCGGTTTCGTAAGGAAGAAGACATCCTCGACGTGTGGTTCGACTCGGGCGTCTCCTTCGCGGCCGTCATCGAGCGCGAGGGCTTGGCGCAGCCGAGCGGCCCGCCTGTCGATCTCTACCTCGAGGGCTCGGACCAACACCGTGGCTGGTTCCACTCGTCGCTGCTTACGAGCCTCGCCACGCGCGAGCGGCCCCCCTATCGCGAGGTGCTGACGCACGGCTTTGTGGTCGACGGCGCGGGCAAGAAGATCTCGAAGAGCAAGGGCAACTTCACCGACCCCTTCAAGGCCATCGGCGAGAGCGGCGCCGAGCTCTTGCGTCTTTGGGTGGCGAGCGAGGACTACCGCGAGGACATCCGCATCTCGCAGGAGATCTTGACCCGCCTGACCGACACCTACCGCAAGCTCCGCAACACCTTGCGCTTCATGCTGGGGAACCTCTCGGACTTCCACCCGGCGCAAGACCTCGTGCCCGCGAGCGACCTCGTCGAGCTCGACTGTTACGCCTTGAGCTTCGCGCTCGCGCAGCTCGATCGCATGCACCGCGCCTACGAGGAGTATGAGCTCCACGTCGTGCTGAGCGCCGCGAACGAGCTTTGCACGGTGCAGCTCTCGGCCTTCTACCTCGACGTCCTCAAAGACCGCCTCTACGCCTCGCCGAAGGAGAGCCGCGAGCGCCGCTCGGCCCAGACGGCCATCTACGTGATCTCGCGCCACCTGCTCCGCATGCTGGCCCCCATCCTCTGCTTTACCGCCGAGGAGGCCTACGGCAGCCTGCCGCGCATGCCGAAGGACCCCTCGAGCATCCACCAGGCCTTGCTGCCCGGCGTCGACGACCCGGCGCCGCTCGCGGCGCTCTGCGAGAGCGTGCGCGCGCAAGGCCTGACGCTCACCGAACGCTACGAGCTCGGGCTCGCGCTCCGCCGCAACGTGAACGCGCTGCTCGAGGAAGACCGCCGGCAAAAGCGGCTCGGCTCCTCGGTCGAAGCCGCGGTCACGATCCGCGGCCCGGCAGAGCTCATGGAGAAGCTCTCGAGCTTCGGTGAGCGCGCGCTCGCCGATATCTTCATAGTCTCCGAGGTCACGCTCGGCGAGGTCGAAGGTGAGCTCGCCATCACCACCGCGCGCGCCACGGGAACAAAGTGCCCGCGCTGCTGGTTATACCGCCACGACGCGGGGACCAATCCTGCGCACCCCGAGCTGTGCGCCCGCTGCGCCGAGGCCATCTGAGGATCGAGATGAACGCAAGAGCGACGACGTGGAAGACCAAGATCTGGCGCTGGCGCAGCTTCGGCGGCGTCGTCCTCGCGCTCCTGCTCCTCGATCAGCTAAGCAAGCTCTGGTGCGTGGGCGCGCTCACCCGCGCGTTCGAGGATCCAGGAGAGCCGCTCTCGCTCGCGGCCAAGCTCGGGCGCTTCCTCACCGAGCCCCACCCCGAGCCCTACCGCGTCATCGAGGTGATCGAAGGCTTTTGGCGCTTCCACTACGTCGAGAACCAAGGCGCCGCCTTCAGCATCTTCGCGAGCACAGGCGCCGGCTGGTTTCGGGTGCCGTTCTTGCTCCTGCTCGCCGCGGCGGCCATGGTGTTCATCGTCGCCTACTACAAAAAGCTCCCCCCCGAGCAAAAGCTCTCGCGCCTCGCGCTCATGATGGTCTTCGGCGGGGCGCTCGGCAACTTCATCGACCGGGCGCGCTTCGGCTACGTCATCGACTTCGTCCAGTGGCACATCAACGACAAGGCCCACTGGCCCACCTTCAACGTGGCCGACGCCGCTATCACCGTCGGGGTCGCGTTGATCTTGCTCGAGACCCTGCTCGCCTACCTGCGCGAGCGCGCTGCCCGCCAGCGCAAGACCTCGGGCAACTAGGCGCATGTTCCCCGTCCTCCTCGAAACCCGCCTGTTCGGA
>CAYXQW010000217.1:0-5326 GCA_964466695.1 uncultured Bdellovibrionales bacterium | reverse complement strand
TTTTCTCCCTGTCAGTTCGCCGTGGCGACCAGTGTTGGTTGTGAACCCGCAGGCTGGCGCAGCCGCACCTGCACGCGCTCCGGGCTCTTCTTGTTGTCCGCGAAGACCACGGCCGGCACCCCGCCCGCCTCCCGCGCGCGCGCCATCGCCGCGAGCGCGAGGGGCAGGCGAGAACCGGGCTGGTCGCCGAGATAAAGCCGCGCTGTCGCCCCATCGCCGCGCTCCGGACCGAGCACCACGCTCCACCCGAGATCGGCGTCGAAGTGCACCTCGTGCAGCCGTGAGCCGCGAGCCATGCTCGCGACGATCGTCGTAAGCTCGATCCCCTCCCGCACGCGCGCGGCGCTCTCGCTCGTGCGCTGGCCCACCTCCTCGCGCGACAGGCCCGTGATCACGGGCAGCGCGACGCGGTCGCCGCTGTCTAGGCGCTTGAAGAGGCGGCCCTCGGCGTCGGCGAGGTAGACCGCCCCGAGGCTCACGATGGCCGCAGGCAGGTGCTCGCGCACCTCGATGACCACCTGATCGGGCAGCCGCCGCCGCACGCTGGCCGAGGCCACCCACGGGTGGTGACGAAGGCGCAGCGCGATCACGTCGAGGTCGAGCTCGAGCAAGCTCTGGCCGAGCTTTATGCCGATGTAGGCGTCGAGCTCGCGCCTGCTCGCCCGCTCGTTGCCCACAATCTCGACGCGCGCGACCCGTAACCGCTCGCCGCCTACAGCCAGGCGGCCGACATGATAAACCCCGACCGCGGTGAGGACCGCGAGGGCCAAGACCCCGACCACCTTCATGACGCGCTTTGTGGCCAAAAGACTCGGGCGCCGCCGCGCCGCGGTCTTTGCGGTCTTTTCGCCCCCGACGCGGCGATTGACCCGGCGCGCGCCGATCCGCTGGCGCTTTATGAGCTTGCTCTTGCCGTAGGTCGTCATGGTGCTCCTCCAGCGCCAAGCCGCGCGAGCAGCGCCTCGCCGGCCTGCCAGATGTTGCCCGCCCCGAGGGTGATCACGAGGTCGCCGGGCCGCACGAGATCTACGAGCTTGCTCGCCGCCTCGTCGGGGCTACCTACGTAGGTGACGTCTTGATGACCGTGGGCGCGGATGACCTTCGCGAGCGCCTCGCCGTCTACACCTTCGATCGGAGCCTCACCCGCCGCGTACACGTCCGTGACGAGCAGCACGTGCGCGTCGTTGAAGGCGGTGGCGAACTCCTCCTGCAAGTCGCGCGTGCGCGTGTAGCGGTGCGGCTGAAAGGCCACGACGAGCCGCCGGCCGTACGCCTCGCGCGCGGCGCGCAGGCAGGCGCGGATCTCGGCGGGGTGATGGCCGTAGTCATCGACCACGAGCACGTCGCCGACCTGGCCCTTGTGCTCGAAGCGCCGGCCCACGCCGGCAAAGCGCGCGAGGGCGCGCGCCGCCACCTCGAAGCTCACCCCCACCTCCTCGGCGATGGCGATGGCCGCGAGGGCGTTTTGCACGTTGTGCTTGCCGATCATGTTGAGGTGGATGCGCCCGCGCTCTTCGCCTTTGACGCGGACGGTGAAGATCGTGGCGTCCTCGTGCTGCTCGAGGTCCTCGGCGGAGTAGTCGGCCTGCGGGCTCAAGCCATAAGTCGTGTAACGTTTTTCGATGCGAGGGATCAGGCCTTGCACCGCGGGGTGGTCGAGGCAGAGCACGGCGGCGCCGTAGAACGGCACCTTGTTGATGAAGTCGACGAAGGCGTCGACGATCTGGCCGATCCCGCCCGTCCAGTGGTCGAGGTGCTCGGGGTCGATGTTGGTGACCACGCACAAGGTGGGCACGAGGCGCAAGAAGGAGCCGTCGCTCTCGTCGGCCTCGGCCACGAGGTACTCGCCCGTGCCGAGCTTGGCGTTCGCGCTGATCGACTTGAGCTTGCCCCCTATCACCACGGTCGGGTCGAGGCCGCCCTCGCCGAGGATGGTGGCGATGAGCGAGGTGGTGGTGGTCTTGCCGTGCGTGCCGGCGACGGCCACGCCGTGCTTCATGCGCATCAGCTCCGCGAGCATCTCGGCGCGGCGAATGACCGGGATGCCGCGCGCGCGGGCCTCTACGACCTCGGGGTTGTCGGGCTTTATCGCGGAGGAGATCACCACGACGTCGGCGTCGCCGACGTTCTCGGAATGGTGGCCCCCATAGACCTTGGCGCCCATCCGGGCGAGCCGCTCGGTGACCAAGGTCGCGTTAGCGTCGGAGCCGCGCACGTCGTAGCCGAGGTTTACGAGGACCTCGGCGATGCCGCACATCCCGACGCCGCCGATGCCGACGAAGTGCAGGCGATTACCGCGGTTTCTAAACATGACGAGCCTCACGTGCGATGAGCGCGGCGATGTCGGCCGCGGCGTCGGGTTTGCCGAGCGCGCGCGCCCGCGCGGCCATCTCGCACAAGCGCGAGGGAGAGCCCGCGAGCGCGCCTATGAGCGCGAGCAAGCGCTCGAGCGACATCTCGGTCTGGGGGAGGTGCAGCGCCGCGCCGGCCTCGGCGAGCAAGCGGGCGTGGGCGCTCTGGTGATCGTCGACGGCGAACGGATACGGCACGAGGATGGCAGGAAGCCCGCATACGCAAAGCTCGGCCACCGTGGTGGCGCCGGCGCGGCAGAGCACGAGATCGGCGTCGCGGTAGGCCGCGGCCATGTCATCGATGAAGGCGCAGGCCGTGGCGGAGGAGACACCCGCCCGCTCGTAGGCCGCGCGCACCCGCGCCTCGTCCGCGGCGCCCGCCTGATGGACGATGCTCAAGGCGGGCGAGAAGTCGCGAAGGCGCGAAGCCGCCGCCATCATCACCTCGTTGATGGCCCGCGCCCCGAGCGAGCCCCCGAGCACGAGCAGCCGCAGCGGCGCGCGAGGCTCGTAGGCGCGCTCGCGCACCGCGATGAGCGAACGCCGCACCGGGTTGCCGAGCACCGAGACCTTGCGGGCCGCAAAGGCGCGCGTCGCAAAGGGCACCACCACGCGGCGCGCGAGGCGCGCGAGCACGCGGTTGGTGAGGCCCGCGACCGCGTTCTGCTCGATGACCACGCACGGCACGCCCAAGATCTTGGCCGCGAGCACGGCCGGCCCCGCGGCGTAGCCGCCGACGCTCACCGCGACCTCGGGCGAAAACTTACGCACGAGCAAGAAGGCTAAAAAGAGCGACCACGGCAAAGACAAGAGGCCGACGATGAGACCGACGAGGCCCTTACGGCGCAGGCCACGCACCGGCAAAAAAGCGAGCGGCAGACCGGTCTGTGGCACCACCTTGGCCTCGAGACCGCGTCGCGTCCCCACCATGAGCACAGAGGTCTCAAGATCCCGCTCGCGGAGCGCCTCGGCCACCGCGATGCCGGAGAAGAGGTGCCCGCCCGTGCCGCCGCCGGCGATCATGACCTTCATGCGTCGCCTCCCCTCTTCGCTTCGCGAAAGGTCGCCGCGATCCGCAACAACATCCCCACGGCGATGAAGGCGACCAAGAGGTTCGAGCCGCCGTAGCTCACGAAGGGCAAGGACAGGCCCTTGGTGGGCAAGAGGCCGGTCGCCACCTCGGCGTTGAACAACGCCGGGACGGCGATGAGCGCGGTGAGGCCGAGGGCGAGGTAGCGATCGAAGGCGTCCTTGGCGCGCGCGGCGAGCACGAGGCCGCGCACGACGAGCACGGTGAAGGCGGCGAGCACCACGATCACCCCGATGAGGCCGAGCTCCTCGCCGAGGATGGCGAAGATGAAGTCGGTGTGGGCCTCGGGCAGGAAGAACATCTTGTGCTTGCCGCCCCCGAGGCCGACCCCGGTGATGCCGCCCGAGCCGATGGAGATGAGGGACTCGGTGATCTGATAGCCGACCGTCGTCCGATAGGCCCACGGATCGATATAGGAGAGCAGGCGCTGCAGGCGAAACGGCGTCTGCACGATGAGGTGGTAGACGATGGGGATGGCCACGAGCGACAGCATCAAGAGGACGCGCAGCCTAAGACCCGCGGCGAACACCATCACGGCGAGGATGAGCTCGATGACGATGGCGGTGCCGAGATCGGGCTCGACTAAGATCAACAACACGGGAAGCTGCACGATGACGACGAGCGGCAAGAGGCTCTCGCTGGCCTTCTTCTCCCGCTCCTCGCGCCGGGCGAGCGCGCGGGCGAGGGCCAAGATGATCGCGAGCTTGCAAAGCTCCGCGGGCTGAAAACCCACGGGCCCTATGGCCAAGCGACGCTGGGCGCCGTTGACGAGCTTGCCCACCCCGGGCAACAAGACGAGCGCGCACAAGACCACGGCGGCGAGCAAAAGCCACGGCGCGAGGCGCGCGAGGAGCCCGCCCGGCTGCCGCGCCAAAACCACCATCGCGAGCGCCCCCGCACCGCACCACGCGGCCTGCTGGAGCAAGAAGTGCTCGGCGCTGCCGTAGCTTCGCGCCGCGAAGACCGAGCTCGCCGAGTACACCAGCACCACCCCGAGGGCCGCGAGGAAGACCGCCGGCACGAGGATCCAGAGATCGTAGAACGAGCGCGGCACGCGCGCCTCGGCCACGACGGTGTTCATGGGAGCTTGCCCTCCGCGTAGTCGCAAACCAGCCGCGCGAAGGCGCGCCCGCGCGCGGTGTAGTCGGTAAACTCGTCGAAGCTCGCGCACGCGGGCGACAAGAGCACGACGTCCCCCTCGCGCGCCCGGTCGAGCGCCGCGCGAAACGCCGCGGCGAAAGTCTCGGCCACCACCAGGCCTTGGTGCCCGGCGAAGGCTTCGGCGATCTCGCCTCTCGCCTCGCCATAGGCCACCACCGTGTGAGCCTTGGCGCGCGCGGCGGCGAGCACCGCGCGGTAACCGCCCGCCTTGCCGCGTCCGCCGAGCAGGAGCACCACCGGCCGCGACATGGCCGCGACCGCGATCGCCGCCGCGTCGTCGTTGGTGGCCTTCGAGTCGTTGATGAAGCAAACGCCGCGCACCTCGCCCAAAAGCTCGAGGCGATGCTCGAGGCCCGCGAAGGCAAGGTAGGCCGCGCCGAGCGCCGCCGCGTCGGTCACCCCGAGCGCGAAGGACGCGAGGAAGGCGGCGATCGCGTTCTCGCGGTTGTGCCGCCCGAGCAGGCGCTCGTGCCGCAAGGACACTCGCCCGAGCGAAGCGGGCGCGCCCACGGGCACCATGGTGTCGCCGTCGAGGTAGGCGCCATCGCCAGGCGGCGGCGCCGACCCGGTCGAAAGCCAAAAGACCCGCGCGCGGGTGTGCGCGGCCATGGCGCGTACGTTCGCGTCGTCGTACGACAAGATCGCCACGTCGCGAGGGGTCAGGCTCTCGCAGATCCGCCGCTTCGCCGCGCCATAGTCCGCGAACGAATCGTAGCGGTCGAGG
>CAYXQW010000216.1:4738-5440 GCA_964466695.1 uncultured Bdellovibrionales bacterium | reverse complement strand
TCTCGTGGGCATTCCTGCTGGCCGCCGGCGTCGCGCTCTGCGGCGCGCTCGGCGTCGAAGGCGTTGAGCATCTGCTGCTCTGTGAGCGAGAGCTGCCCGAAGCAGAGCTTCAAGGTCTCGTGGTCGAAGCCGACCACGGTCTGGTGCAAAATATCGCCGAGGCGCCGCAAGATCACCCGCTCGGGCAAGGTGCGCGCGGCATGGACCCAGAGCTCCGGGGTGGTGAGCTTGAGGTTTATGCGCGGGCCTCTGTAGACGACACCCTCGTAGAAGCTGTAGCTGCCGTGCTCCCAGGCGCAGAGCTCACCGAGCCGAGCGAGCTGTTGCGCGCGCAGCGCCGCGTGGATCTCGCGCTTGTCGAGCAACCCCAGCCGCTCGATAGCCTCGCCGAGCGGCAGCTCATCGTCGCAAGACCGCGCGAGGGCCGCGCGGAGCTCGTCGCTCGAGAGCTTGCCATGCGCGACGAGCAGCTCGCCCAGGCGCTCCTTGCCAATGGTGGAAGCCACGAACACCGGGTCGCCCCGCTCGAGGTGGACGTCCTTGCGCCGCGTGGCGTCGCGCAGCACCATGACGCCCGTGAGCCCCATCGCATACATGCGCTGCATGATGCGCAGAAAGGACGTCACGGCGAGGTCGCCCGCGTAGACCGGCGTGCCCTCCTCGGCCCTAAAAGCCGCGACGAGACTACAAAGCTCGGGGATC
>CAYXQW010000216.1:1716-4728 GCA_964466695.1 uncultured Bdellovibrionales bacterium | reverse complement strand
CGGCGGCCCGTCGTCGCGCGCGACGAGCGTGCTCGGTCCCAGAAGCCCCGCGTCGGCGAGATCCCGCACGGTATCGATCTTCACCGGGCCGATGACCCCACGCGAAGTATGCAGGCGATAGACGTGCGGCATGCCAGAAGTGCTCAGGGGGCGATGCCGGCGGCCAAGGTAAGCTCGTCGATGTGCTCGTCGAGCTCGCGCAAGAACGGATGCGAGAACCCCTCGGCGATCGCGTCACGCATGGCGCGGTAGTACCAGAGCGTGTCCTTCGGCGAGGCGTTGAACCGCTGCCAGACCGCATCGCCGATAGCCTTGAGGTCGCGCCGCGTGGCCTGACAGTTGTGTAGCTTGTCGCACAGCGCGATGAGCTTCACCTCGCCTGAGGCCACGCGGATACGCGCCACGTGCCCCTCCTTGCGCTCGCGCCAGGGCGGCTTGGGCCTCGTGGTGGTGTCGGAGAGCGCCTCGACCAAGCCCGCGACGTGCGCGCCGAAGCGGGAGGACAGGACGGCCGACGACCCGCCGTCGATGTCCTCGAGATAATCGTGCAGCAAGGCGGCGATCACCTGATCTTCGTCGCCGCCCCCCTCGCCCACCATCGCGGCCACCGCGAGCAGGTGCCAAAGATAAGGCGTGCCGCCGTCTTTGCGCGTCACGTAGCGAAACGTGGTGGCGACGAAGGCTAGCGCCGCGTCTGTCCGTTCGGAGTAAAGGGGATCTCCCGAGGCTTCTCGCATGCCATCTCCCGCGGGCGCTCTGCCCGAAATAAAGTATACGCAAAGATAACGCATGGTAGTGTCGGCCCTCGCCCACAAGCAAGGAGCAACCGCATGACCCGCCCACGCGAGCTCGCCCTAGACCATTATCGGCGCCACGCGCGCGAGCACATAAAAGACCTCGAAGAGCTCGTACGCATCCCGAGCGTCTCCTTTCCGGGCTTCGACGCCGCAAACCTTCGCCGCTCGGCCGAGGCCACGGCGGACCTCCTCCGCCGCCGCGGCATGTCGCGCGTCGAGATCCTGACCGAAGGCGACGCGCACCCTTACGTCTTCGCCGAGCGCTGCCCGCACCCCGGCGCCCCTACCCTCTTGCTCTACGCCCACCACGACGTGCAGCCGGCCGGCGACGCGAAGCTCTGGACGAGCCCGCCCTTCTCCCCCGCCGTACGCGACGACCGGCTCTACGGTCGCGGCAGCGCCGACGACAAGGCCGGCATCATCACCCACAGCGCCGCGATCGACGCCTGGGTGAACGGCGCGGGCGAGCTGCCACTCAACCTCAAATTCTTGATCGAGGGCGAGGAGGAGATCGGCTCACCGAACCTCCCGCGCTTGATCGAGCGTCACCTCGAAAAGCTCCGCGCCGACGCTGTCGTCATCACCGACACAGGCAACTTCGATACCGGAGTGCCCACGCTCACGATATCGCTGCGCGGCCTCGTGGTCGTCACGATCGAGGTGCAGGCCCTAAAGCAGAGCGTGCACTCGGGCTCCTTCGGCGGCCCCTTGCCCGACCCCGCGATGGCGCTCTGCAAGATCCTCGCCTCCTTGGTAGACGAGGACTTTCGCGTCACGCTGCCCGGGTTCTACGATGACGCGGCCCCCCTCTCGGAGGCCGCCAAAAAAACCCTCGCGCTCTTGCCAAGAGACCACGCGCGCTTCGCCGCGCAGGCCGGGCTCTTGCCCGGCGTAGAGCTCCTCGGGAGCGGCGGCCCGTGGCTCGAGAGCTGGTGGCGCCCAACTTTGGCGATAAACGCCATCGAGGCCTCGAGCCGCAAGGACGCCCGCAACATCATCAACGACCGCGCCTACGCGCGCGTGGGCGTCCGCCTGGTCGCGGGAATGGATCCTGAGCGGGTGGCCGAGGATCTCGCGGCGGCGGCCCGCGCGCGTGCCCCCTGGGGCGTCAAGGTGAGCGCCGAGATCGAGACCGCGAGCCCGGCCTTCGCCACCGACACCTCGCATGAGGCCTTCGCCGCCGCCTGCCGCGCGCTCGCACAAGGCTACGGCGAAGAGCCGCGGGCCATCGGCGCCGGCGGCTCGATCGGCTTTGTCGCCCCCATGGCCGAGGCGCTCGGCGACATCCCGGTGCTGCTCGTCGGCATCGAAGACCCCTACAGCAACGCCCACTCGGAGAACGAGAGCATGTCCTTGAGAGACCTCGACAAGGCCGCACAGAGCGCCATCCACCTCTACGACGAGCTGCGCGAGGCGCTAGCGTGACCATCTGGCGCAAGAGCCCGGCGCGGAGCTGGATCCTGGTCGCGCTCTACGCGGCGTCGATCTTCGCGACCCTCTCCCTCGTCCGCCCGCTCGTCACCGCCTTACGCGAGCGCGGAGTGCTCGGGCTGTGGGTGACCATCGCCTTCGGCGCCGCCATCACCGTCGCGATCTACGCGCTCGCCAGAGGACCGCTCCCGCGGCGCGCCCGGCCCTATCTCCTACTCGTTTTGGTCGTGCTCGCCTGGGCCTGGCTCTTTATGAGCCTCACGCTCCCCGAGGAGCGCATCCACATCTTGCAGTACGGCTTGCTCGCGATCCTCGTCCGCCGCGCGCTCGCCTGGCACACCAGCGAGGCCCGCCAGTACCTCGGCGCCCTGCTCATCACCGCGGCGCTCGGCCTCGGCGACGAGCTCGTGCAGGGCATCTTGCCGACGCGGGTCTACGACACGCGCGACGTCGCCATCAACGCGGTGTCGGCGACCCTCGCGCTCGTCGCGAGCTTCGCGCTCCGTGAAAGATCTAGCTGAATCGGGGAGAGACGGTGGTGGGCGCTACTGGGTTCGAACCAGTGACTTCCACCGTGTGAAGATGGCACTCTACCGCTGAGTTAAGCGCCCAACGCGGCGCTTTATTTGCGCACCCACCCTTTAAGAGTCAAGCACAAAATCGCGCGGCGGCCCGGCAGCGCATGTCGTAGAGACCTTCGCGCCGTGTCTTGTATGAAGCGCCGCGCGCGTCACTCCCACTCGATCGTCGCCGGGGGCTTCGACGAGATGTCGTAGACCACGCG
>CAYXQW010000216.1:0-1706 GCA_964466695.1 uncultured Bdellovibrionales bacterium | reverse complement strand
ATTTACGATATTTTCGGGCAGAAAAGACCTGGCTGTTGGTGGCGGCAATCGTGCATATTGCAAATAATCTTGCGGTTAGCACGATTGGGTGAGACCTTTATGTGGTCAGAGGATCACCAACATCACTCCCACTCGATCGTCGCCGGGGGCTTCGACGAGATGTCGTAGACCACGCGGTTGATGCCGCGCACCTCGTTGATGATGCGGTTCGAGATGCGCGCGAGCACCTCGTAAGGCACGCGCGCCCAGTCGGCCGTCATGCCATCCACCGACTCCACCGCGCGCACCGCGATGGTCTCCTCGTACGTCCGCCCGTCGCCCATCACCCCCACCGAGCGCACCGGCAGGAGCACGGCGAAGCTCTGCCACAAGCGCTCGTAGAGGCCGGCGATACGGACCTCCTCCTCGACGATGGCGTCGGCGTGACGCACGAGTTCGAGCCGCGCGGCGGTGACCCCGCCGACGATGCGTACCGCGAGCCCCGGTCCCGGGAAGGGCTGGCGCAAGCAGAGCGTGTCGGGCAGACCGAGCTCGGCCCCGAGCATGCGCACCTCGTCCTTGAAGAGCTCGCGTAAGGGCTCGATGAGCTCGAGGTTCATCCGCGCGGGCAGCCCGCCCACGTTGTGATGGCTCTTGATCGTGACCGAGGGGCCGCCCTTGGCGCTCACCGACTCGATGACGTCGGGGTAGAGGGTGCCCTGCGCGAGGTAGCGCGCGCCGCCCACCTTCTTGGCCTCCTCTTCGAACACGTTGATGAACTCGGCGCCGATTATCTTGCGCTTCTTTTCGGGATCGGTGACGCCCAAGAGCGCCGCGATGAACCGCTCGCGCGCGTCGGCGATGATGAGCGGCACGCCGAAGGCCTTCTCGAAGAGCTCGCGGACATGCTCGCCCTCGCCGCGGCGCACGAGCCCGTTGTCCACGAAGATGCAGGCCACGCGGTCACCTATGGCCCGCGCCAACAAAGCCGCCACCACCGAGGAGTCCACCCCGCCCGAGAGCCCGCAGATCACCCGCTCGCTCTTCCCCACCCTCGCGCGCAAGGCGTTGACCTGGGTCTCGAGGAACGAGCCCATGGTCCAGCTCGGCGAAAGACTCGCCACGTCGAACAAGAAGGACTGCAAGATCTCCGAGCCCCGCGGCGTATGGCTCACCTCGGGGTGGAACTGCAAGCCGATGATGGGCAGCTCCGTATGGGCGATCGCCGCATAGGGCGAGCTTTGCGTCGCCGCGATGACGACGAAGCCCTCCGGCAAGACCTCGGTGCGATCCCCGTGGCTCATCCACACCTCGAACGGCTCGCCCTCGCAAAACGCCGCGAGCAACGCCGCCCCGGGCCCGCGCGCCCCCGCCACACGCGCGATCCTGGCCGAGCCGTACTCGCGATGCAAAGACGGCGCCACCTTGCCGCCCAAGTGCCGGGTGAGCAGGTGCTGGCCGTAACAGATGCCGAGGGTTGGCAGCCCGAGCGCGAGGATGCCGGGGTCGAGGTCGGGCGCGCCCTCGTCGTAGACCGATGAAGGTCCGCCGCTCAAGATGATGGCCGAGGGCCGCAAGGCGCGCACGCGCTCTATGCTCACCGTGCACGGATGGATCTCGCAGTAGACACGGAGCTGGCGCACGCGGCGCGCGATGAGCTGGGTGTACTGCGAACCGAAGTCGAGGACCAAGACTGTCTGCATGGGCGCTTCTTTCAAGCTCAAACG
>CAYXQW010000215.1:3690-5451 GCA_964466695.1 uncultured Bdellovibrionales bacterium | reverse complement strand
GCTCGATATCTTGAATATAGTAAAGGAGCTCGGCCCCGCGCGGCTCACCCCCAAGACGGCCGCCTATCACCACGCCTTGGCCGAGGCCGCCAAGCTCGCGTTCATCGACAGGCTAAGCTACCTCGGCGATACGGATCTTAACGCGAGCTTGGTCTATCGCGGCATCCGCGACGGCAGCGGCGCCGCCGCGCGCGCCGCGCTCATCCGCGGCGACGAAGCCCAGAACACCGACGCGCTCGCCGCCGAGGTCTCCGGCGCCGACACCACCCACTTCTCCGTGATCGACGTGCAGGGCAACGCCGTCTCGTGCTCCTACACCATGAACCTCCGCTACGGCTCGAAGTGGAGCATCGAGGGGGCGGGCTTCTTGGTAAACGGCAGCGTCGACTCCTTCGCTTTTGCGACGGGGACGGAGAACTACTTCGGCATCCGCGGCAGCGAGGCTAACCTCTTCGCCCCGAACAAGCGCCCGGCGAGCAACATGGCGCCCGTCCTCGTGACGCGCGACGGCGAGGTGGAGCTCGTGCTCGGTAGCCCCGGAGGGCCCATGATCCCCACCACCCTCGCGGGCATCCTCGTCGCGCACTTGGCGCACGACGTCCCGCTCGAGACCTGCATCGCCGGCCCGCGCTTCCATCACCAGGGCTGGCCCGAGGTGCTCTACACCGAGACCGCGCTTGTCGCCCCGGAGGTGCTCACCGAGCTTTCGGCCCTCGGCCATCTAGTCAAAGACAAGGGCGAGCCCATGGGCGATGTCCACGCCGTACGCCGCGAAGGCGAGGGGCTGCTCGCGGTGAGCGACGCGCGGCGCGAGGGCAAGGCGGCGGCGCATGACTGAACACCTGCGGTGGGCCGCGCTCGTCTGGAGCGACACGCGCTCCATGCTCGTCGAGGCCTCTCGCCTCGTCGTGGCGCACAAGTGGCGGTGCCTCGCCTTCCTCGTCATGCTCGTGCTCATAGCGCTCCTCATCATCCCTTACGACAAGGCCTGGCTCGCCTGGCTCAACGCCCGCGCGACCCCTGCCAAGGACGCGTGGGCCGAGGGCCTCTCTTTCTGGGGCGACTACTACACCGGGACGCTCATCGTCTTTGGTGCCCTGCTCGGCGCGGGGCTCTTTAGAGGCAGCGAGCGGCTGCGGCGAGCCGCGCTCGCGTGTTTGCTCGCGGCGAGCCTCGCGGGGCTCTTCGTCAATGTCTTTCGCGGCACGCTCGGCCGGCCGCGCCCCTTGGCCAAGCTCGAAGATGGCCTCTATGGCCCGAGCCTCGATTTCAAGTACCAAGGCTCCCCCTCGGCACACGCCGCTACCTCCTTCGGTACCGCGACGGCCGCGCTCGTGACCTTGCCCGCGCTCGGCGTGCCCTTGATGGTAGCGGCTACGGCTGTCGTTTGGTCACGGATGTCGTTACAGCATCATCATCCGGCCGACGTCACCGTGGGGGCGTTGCTCGGGGGGGCGTTTGGTCTGATCTTCGGAGTCGCGGCGCGCAGGCGTCCCGCGTCAATCACATAGTCGGGTCCTGCACCAACAGACGCGGTTTGAAAACCCGCCCCTACGGGCGTTTCAAACCGACCTCGGTAGCCTTGGCCGCCCCCTGACGATTGGTGGTAGCCGAGCACCCACCGGATGCCCAAGCTGTATACTTAGCTTTTTTTAATTTGAACACGTATGCTGGCGCAGCCTGCGGAGGCGGGCTCCTTTGAAGATACATCCTTCCGGCTTTGCGGCACCGTCAAAACGGGATTTGGTTTTTACTCAGGAA
>CAYXQW010000215.1:386-3680 GCA_964466695.1 uncultured Bdellovibrionales bacterium | reverse complement strand
GTCCGTCGTCACGCACGCCGAGCGGCACGGGGGCGACCTCGCGCGCTGGGCGGAGGGTTTGTACTTGGCCGGCGATGCCGATCTGCCGTTGCGCGGGGCGGTCTTCACGATCGAGCAGCTAGAGCTGCACGCCAGCGGGCTGGCCGCCGCCCACGAGCTTGGTCACCATCGCGGCGACGATCAGCTCCTCCGGCGGCTGGCCGACTCGGAGCGAGTGATCGCCCGCAGCCACGAGTTGATGTCTCGAGCCCACGCTGCCGGGCGGCGCCTGACACCTGCCGCCGAGTGGCTGCTCGACAACAACTACCTCATCGAGGAGCAAGTCTACCTGGCCCGCAAGCATCTCCCGCGGGGCTATAGCCGAAAGCTGCCGAGGTTGGCAGGTGGCGAGCTGACCGGGTTGCCTCGGATCTACGACCTCATCTCGGAGTTCATCGCGCACGTCGATGGCCGCGTGGATGAAGAGGCCCTGGCCCGCTATACGGCGGCCTACCAGGCGGTCACGCACCTGACGTTGGGAGAGCTGTGGGCGGTCGCCATCATGCTGCGGCTGGCCCTGGTCGAGAACCTCCGCCGCGTCGCCATAAGCGTGAGCTGGAAGCGGGCGCATCGCGACCTCGCCCTCATGTGGGCGCAGCGCATCGACGCTCCCGCGAACAAGCACGAGAGCGCCCTCCTGGTGCTTGCGGACATGGTCCGCGAGAACCCGCCCCTCTCGACGGCCTTCGTCTCCCAGTTCACGCAAGCTCTCAAGGGGCGCGGGGCGACCACGACCTTCGTGTTGGCGTGGCTGGAGCAGCGCCTCACCGAGCGCGGACAGACGATCGAGGAGGTCGTGCGCGCCGAGAGTCAGAGCCAGGCGGCGGACCAGGCCTCGATGGCCAACAGCATCGCGAGCTTGCGGCTCATCAACGCCATCGAGTGGCACGAATTTGTCGAGGCGAGCAGCACCACCGACCAGATCTTACGAGGCGAGCCCTCGGGCGTGTACGGCCGGATGGACTTCGCGACCCGCGACAATTACCGGCACGTGGTGGAGACCACGGCGCGGCGGCGGCGCCTCGACGAGGAGGTCGTGGCCCAAACGGCGGTGGCGCTCTGTGCCGCGCGCTATGCCGCAGATAGCGAGGACGTCGCGGGCCACGTCGGCTACATGCTCGTCGATGAGGGGAGGCGGCACCTCGAACGCAGCTTGCGCGGGCGTGCTACGGGGAGGCTGTCTCCCCGGCCGCTGCTGCGTGGCTTGAAGCTCCTCGCCTATCTCGGGCCGGTCGCCCTGCTCTCGGCGGCCAGCGTGGCGGGGCTTGTCCTGTACTCAGGCCGAGCTTTTGAGCTCGTCGCGCCTTTGCTCTTTGCCTGCGCGGCGATCGCGTCCTCCCAGTTCGCCATCGCGGCCTTGAACTGGCTCATCTCGATGGTCCGCAAACCCCGGGCCTTGCCCCGCATGGACTTCGAGCACGGCATCCCCGACGAGTGCCGGACGATGGTCGTCGTGCCCACCATGCTCACGGGAGCCCGGCGGATCGCCGCGATCATCGAGGGCCTGGAGCTGCGCTACCTGGCCAACCGCGACCCTAACCTCTGGTTCGGGCTCCTCTCCGATTTCCAAGATGCCAAAGAGGAGCATGTCGAAGGAGACGACGAGCTGCTCGCGCTCGCCGCTGCCGGCATCACAAGGCTGAACGCGAAGTACGGCGACGGCGTCCACGGACGTTTCTTCCTGTTCCACCGGCCGCGGCTCTACAACGACAAGGAGGGCTGTTTTATGGGCCGCGAGCGCAAGCGCGGCAAGCTCGAGGACTTCAACGCGTTTTTATATGGAGACGACAGGGCCAGCTTCAGCCGGATCGTAGGCGACGTCTCGCAGCTCTCCTCGATCCGCTACGTCATCACCCTAGACACCGACACCGACCTCCCCTGGGGGACCGGGTGGCGGCTGGTGGGCGCCGCCGCCCATCCTTTGAATCGCCCGATTATGGATCCCTGCAAGCGGCGCCTGGTCCGTGGCTATGCCATCCTCCAGCCGCGCGTCAGCATCTCGCTTTGCAGCGCGGCGCAGAGCATCTTCTCCCGGCTGCTTGCCGGCGAGGTGGGCCTCGACCCCTACACCAAGGTGGTCTCGGACCTTTATCAGGACCTGTTCGCGGAGACCTCCTTCATCGGCAAGGGACTCTACGACGTCGGCGCCTTTCGCAAGCTCTTGGACGGGCGCTTCCCCGACAACGCGGTGCTGAGCCACGATCTGCTGGAGTCGTGCTACGCGCGCTCCGGGCAGGTGAGCGACGTGGAGCTGCTCGAAGACTCGCCGTCGGGGTATCTCGAGGACGTCAGCCGCCGCCATCGCTGGATGCGCGGCGATTGGCAGATCGCCCCGTGGCTCGGGCTCAAGGTCCGCGACGCGGGGGGACGGCTCGCCCATCCGTCCGTCGCGGCCCTCGGCTGGTGGCGGATCTTTGACAACCTGCGCCGCGCGCTCGTGGCTCCCGCCTATCTGACGTTGCTCTTGCTGGGGTGGCTCGCGTGGCCGGCGCCTCTTACGTGGACGCTGGCTGTGCTCGCGCTGCTCTTCGTCCCCGAGCTGCTGCCCGGGCTCGCCGAGCTCTGGCGACGTCCGCCCAAGCTTCCGATCTTGCAGCACGTCACCGCCGTGGGGCGCTCGACCGCGCGGCGCTTCGTCAAGATCACGCTCTGGCTGACGTTCCTCCCGTTCGAGGCCCAGATAGCGCTCGATGCCGCCGGGCGTTCACTATGGCGGCTACTCTTCAGCCGGCGGCGCCTGCTCGAGTGGCAGACGGCCGCCGCTGCCGAGCGCGCGGCGACCTGCAGTCTTTTGCACGTGTTGCGGCGCATGTGGGCCGGCCCGATCGCGAGCACGGTGGTCGCGGTGCTGCTCGTCGCCCGGGGGACGCCGGAGGTCTTCGCGTCCGCGGGCCCGGTCGTATTGCTTTGGCTCCTCTCGCCGAAGGTGGCGTGGTGGGTGAGCCGACCGCTGCGGGCGGGCTCGAAGGAGCTCGGTGACCGCGACGAACGCTTCTTGCGCCGGGTAGCCAGGCTCACCTGGCGTTACTTCGAGGTGTTCGCCGGAGCTTCGGAGAACTGGCTGCCCCCCGACAACTTCCAGGCCCATCCCAGCCACCGCGTCGCCCATCGCACGAGCCCCACGAACATGGGCCTGGCGCTGCTCGCCAATCTGGCCGCGCATGATCTCGGGTACTTGAGCTCTGGACAGTTGCTCGACCGCACCACCCGCACCATCGAATCCATGGAGAAGCTGGAGCGACATCGAGGTCACTT
>CAYXQW010000215.1:0-376 GCA_964466695.1 uncultured Bdellovibrionales bacterium | reverse complement strand
GCGCAAGGCCCTGCGACCTCACTACGTCTCCACCGTCGACAGCGGCAACCTGGTGGGGCACGTGAGCGTGCTGCGCGCCGGGCTCTTGGAGCTTTTGAGAGGCCCGGTGTTGCCGGCGGAGGCTTTGGCGGGGCTTCGCGACACGTTGCGTATCCTCGCCGAGCAGCTCCGTCCGAGCGAAGCTCTGGCGGCGGTCGACCGCCTGCTGGTGGGCACGGGCGACACGCTCTTTGCCAAAGCCGCGTGGCTCACCGAGCTCGGCGCTGCGGCCACCCGGCTCTGCGAAACGATTGATCGAGCGCGGTATCCCGAGGTGGCCTGGTGGGCGGACGCCTTCGACCGGCAGGTGCGAGCCTTCCTGGCCGATCTGACCGAG
>CAYXQW010000214.1:0-5520 GCA_964466695.1 uncultured Bdellovibrionales bacterium | reverse complement strand
GCTGTAGATCCGCGCCAGCAAAACCCGGCCGCGCGCGTCTTGCGGCACCTGCTTGATCCCCTTCTTGCAGACGACCATCGCTTCCATGAAGCGCTTCTGCGCGAGATATGCCTCGCAAAGCGGGATACATGCGTCCAGGTTGGGGTTCTTGGCGAACTCGATCTCGAGTGCGTGAATATCAGCGGCCATGTGCTCTCATCAGAAAAGACCCCCGAAGATCATGCGAAACAATGATTAGATGTATCAACGGATCGAGCCCAATGTCAAAGTAAGGGCCAGCCGCTCAGCCGCGGTCGTCCTCGGCGCGCCGGGCGAACGGCAGCGGCCAGGGCGACATCGCCGCGAGCTTCTCGAGCGGCGCCCGGAGCGCGTAGACCGCGGCGCGCGCGCGCGCCCAGGCCGGCTCCGTATCGCTCCTTCGTATCCGCGCCTGCTTGCGCGCCCGATGACGGGCGTGCACCTCAAAGGCGAAGCTATCGATGAGCTCCTGGTCCACGGGGTCGCCGGTGAGCGAGAGCGTGAGCGAGAGCAAGCCCTCGCGCACGGCGACATGGAAGTACTGCGACTCGGCGATCTTGTTGGGCATGCACTCCAAGGGACCGACGCTCAAAACCGCGTCGATGTGGCCGTGCCGCCACTCTTCCAAGGGCGCGCCGAGCGTGAGCACCGACTCGACCTCGAGCTTCTTGCGCACATAATCGCCCGAGGCCGCGATGGACTGCTCGACGCTCGTGCGTTGCGGCCACCCGAGCCTTTTCGCGAGCGTGGCGTAACAGACCTGGCGAACGCGCTGCTGGACACGACTCGCGAGCCGGGCGCGCGTGCCGTGCTTGCGACCCTCGAACCAACCGATGTGATCGGAATATTCGATCCACTCGCTCATCGGCGCGAGGCGCGCCCGGATCCCGCGCTCGGCGAGCTTATCGATGACGAAGTCGTTCGCGAAGGGATCGCACCGCATGTAGATCTCCCCGACCACCAGCACATTCGGCACCACGCGATCTTGCTTGATGAGCGCGAAGGAAGCGGCGGCGCGCGCGAGCAGATCGGTGATCCCGTAGAGGCGACCCGCGGCGACCTCGGCCAGAGAGCGGCCGACCGAGAGGTCACCACCGCCGAGCTCGCGCAGAAGCTCGTTGAGCTCCCCCTGATAGCGGTTGTAGATGGCACGAGCCGCCCCCGGGTGCTGCTCCACCGGGAGCACGTCTTGATAGGCCTCGAGCAAGAGATCGGCCGCCATCAAGGTGGTGAAACAAAGCACGGCGAACCCCCCCGGGAGGTCCTCGAAGTAGTCGTCGAAGGGCGGCGACCACACTCGCACGCGCTCGCTGTAACCGAGGCGCTCGAGCACGATCTTGTGCAGCGTCTTGTACGCCCCGAAGCGACACGGCCCGCGCGAGCCTGGCATCAAGAACACGAAGCGTTCGTCCGACTCCCGCTCACGCTCTAAGCGCTGCAACAAGCTCCCGAGCGTGATCACCATGGGCGCGCACTCCTTGCCCGAGGTGTACCGGCGGCCGATGTTGAGCGCGTCGCGATCGGGGCGCGGCAAGGCCTCGGCCGCGATCCCGAAGCCGCTCAAGGCCGCGGCCAGAGCCTCGGCCCCCGGACCCATACGCGGGATGAGGACCCGCTCGCCGCTGTGACGCAGCTCGCGCGGCCGCACGCGGAGCTTCTCGATCGCCACGAGCGATGTAGGCGCGCGACGCGCCTTCTCGTCGAGGTCCTGGCGCACGCAGTGCAGGAAGGCCTCGATGCGTGTCTTGGTGCCCGCGTCGCCGCAATGGCCGTCGGTCTCGATGATGGCCGAGGGCTTGCCCTCCATGATGTAAGAATAAAAGTGCGCTGTGAAGCTATCCGGACCGCAGGAGTAGTTCGAGCAAAACAGGCTGTAGGTGCCCTCGGTGCGCCGGATCGTGTGGGCGGCGCGCAAGATGCGCTGGCCCTGACCCCAGAACATGTCGACGAAAGAGGGCGTCTCTTGGTCGACCGGGTAGCAGTCCACGGGGATAGCGAGCGCGCCCTGCTCGCGCAGGAGCGCGGGGACGTTAGAGTTCAAGACCTGGTTGTAGATGGTGTAGTTGCGGCCGAGCACCACCACCGGGGTCACGCCGTGCGCGGCGCAGAAACGCACGGCCTCGCGGCCGAATTCCTCTACCTGCGCGTCGAAGCGATGCATCGCGGCGAGAGCCTTGTCGAAGGCTGCGTCTTGCCGCGAAGGATCATCGACGCCGAGGTCCTTCGCCGCCACGCGGCAGCTCTCGCGAAACTTCGCGGAGCCGAGCGGCCCGTCGCCGAGCTCGAGCACCGGCGAGACGAGCCTCCCCCGCAAGGTGCGCGCAAGATCGAGCGCGATGATGTCGGGGCTCCCCTGCATCAACGGGCAAACCACCGAGATAGGCTCCGCCGCGACCTTGGGCAGCTCCCGCAACATCGGGAAGAAGATGTAGTCGCACGTGGAATCGGCCATGCGCGCGGAGAGACCGTGGATCTGCTGCATCGGGGCGCAGAACGGCACGTTCGCGCCGAGGATGCCGCGCTTGAGCGCCGCCCGATCGGCGCCGCGATAGGTCACGAGGTCGAAGCCGAGCTCGTAGATGAAGGTGGCGAAGAAGGGGGAGAGGCCCTTGAGCTGAAACTCGTCGGTGAGCGCCACCTTGGGTAGACCGCGACTCTCGCCGAGCTCTTGCGCGAGCGCGGCTATGAGCTTTTCGCGACGCGCGAATGGATCCGGAGCGCGCGCGGGCAGCTTCTGCTTGCGCGTGCCCTTGTCGTAGAGCGAGCAGCTCCCGCCCCAGGTGAAGGTCTTCTGCTCCTCGCCGACGACGGTGCGTAGGCGGTCGATGCGACACTTGTTGCCCGCGCCGCCGCAGCCCTCGATGGACTTGCAGACGAAGGAGTCCTTGCTCGTGATTTTCGCCGCCAAGAAACGCGCGAGCGCAAGCGGCGCTGACTTTGCGATCTCGGGCGCGGCGAGCAGCGCGATGCCGAGCGCGCCGATGGTGCCGGGGTTCGGCGGCACGATGACCGTGGCGTGGGTCTGTCGCGCCACCGCGGCGGCGAGCGCGGGCGCGGCGAAAGGCATGCCCTGGCAGAAGATGACCTCGCCCAAAGAGCGCGTGCCTTTGACGCGGTTTAAGTAGTTCTGAATGATGGAGTCGTAGAGCCCGGCCATGATCGCGCTCTGCTCGACCCCGGCGGCCACGGCCTCGTCGACGATCTCGGCCATGAACACAGAGCAGTGCTGGCCGAGGGCGACCCCGTAAGGTGCATTCAGCGCCGTCTGGGCGAGATCGGAGACCGAGGTGATGCCCGAGAAGCGCTTGCCTTGCTCTTCTATAAATGAGCCCGTGCCCGCGCTGCACGCCTCGTTCATCGCAGCGTCTACGATACGGCCGGCGGACAGGCGAATGTACTTGGCGTCCTGGCCGCCGATCTCGAAGATCGTATCGACGCGCTCGTCGTGATGGAGCGCCCCGCGGGCGTGCGCGGCGATCTCGTTGAGCACGTAGACGCGCTCGTGCCCGTAGCACGTGGCGAGCAAGGACCCCACGATCTCACGACCGCTGCCCGTGACCCCAAAGCCCACGACCAGATGGTGCGCCGCCGGACCTGCCAGGAAAGCTTCTACCAATCCTTGCGCCGCGGCGACGGGGTTACCGTTGGTGCGCAGGTAGCCCTCCCACAAGGCCTCGCCGCCGCTCGTCGCGATGGCCACCGCCTTCGAGCCGGTCGAGCCGATGTCGAGCCCGAGCACGACTCGCCGCGCCGACCCCGGATCGAGCGGTGGGCGCGTCAAGCGCCGGACGCGCGCGAGCGACGCGGCGAGCGGCGGCAACCGCTCGAGGTCGTTCGCCTCGGCGGGAGCGAAGAGCGCGTCGATTTTGGTGAGGCCGCGCCGCTGCTTTGCCGCGATGCAGGCGGCGCCCAGAGCTTCGAGGTAGAGCGCGTCGTCGTCCTTCGTGTCGAGCAGGGTCATGCCGTTTTTTTCGCCATAGCGCGCGAAGTGCGCGCGCACCCGTAAAGAGCGCATGACGCCGCCTACGAGGAGCAACGCGGGCGGGCTTATCCCCGGCTTCAAGAGGACCTGCACGTTCTCGCACACGGCGTCGAAGAGGCCGGCCAGGATCTTGGCGCGTGGCTCGCCGAGGTTTGCGAGGTGGGTCATGTCGGTCTTCAAGATGACCGGGCAGCGCCCCGAGAGCGGCGCGGGGTCGGGCTCGTTCTCCACGAGCAGGGCAGCCTCATCCACGCCGAGCTCGAAGCGCTCTACGAGCTGGCGCAAGAAATTACCCGTGCCCTGAGAGCACCGCGAGTTCTCGCGGAAGACGGCGTTGTCGCGGCCGTGCAGCTCGAGCACCGAGAAGCCGTGGCTGCCGATGTTGACGATGGTCGCGGGAGCTTCTCCGAAGAGAAAGCGGTAGCCATAGAGCTCGGCTTGCTTCGTGGGGGCGCGCGCGAGCGCCACCTGGCGCGACAGCCTGCCGGTGACGGCTGCGGCGCGGGCTTCGTCGTAGCGCCAGGCAGACAGGACCTCACGCAAGACTTCGACGGGGCGCTTGTGGTGCTCGACGAGGTGACGGCGCGTCCAGCGCAAAGAGCCGGCATCATCCACGAGCTCGACCAGCTTTACAGCCTCGGCGCCGACGTCGATGCCAATGAATCGCTCCATGTCACCTCCAGCAGGACGAGGGCATCGCGCCTTCGTAGCTACCGCATCAAGATTGTGAGGAGCTGCAAGACCCCGAGGGCGGTGATGATGGTGGCCGCGGTCGTGAGGAGCTTATTGCTCGAGCCGACCCAGAGCACCGCGCCGCTCGCCGTAAGGCCAATGCCGATGACAAGGCTCAAGGGAAAATTCGCGACGCGCAGGTGGATAAAGCCGAAGAACATGGCCGCGTGCAGCGCCGCGCTCGCCAGGGCCACGATGGCCACGAGCCTTTGGGCAGAGAGCACAACGGCGATGACGGCTGCCACGAGCGCGGCTACGACGAGCATGCTGGGCTGGTTCATGGAAAGCTCGCCTAGCGCGGGGGCTCAGCCAAGTCAACGAAGCAATCGCGCCGTTACCGCTCCCCGACTCGAGGCAGACACGCGTGGCTCAAGGGCAACTAGCGCACGAGTGATCTACAGAAACCCCGCGTCCCGTAAGCCCGGGGATGAGGTTACAGCACGAATTTTGATTGAGGGGATTGCTTCGCAAATCCAGATAGTCCCCCTCTCCTATCCCGGTGTTATCAAAGAGCACGGTGAGGTCGGTGAGCTGGTTACCATACAGATAGAGGTACTTGAGGTTGCTCAAGCCTCCGAGAGCGGTGATGTCGGTGAGCTGGTTGGAGGTCAGATCGAGGCGCGTGAGATTGCTCAAGCCTCCGAGAGCGGTGATGTCGGTGAGCTCGTTGTCGCTCAGATAGAGGTACTTGAGGTTGCTCAAGCCTTCGAGAACGGTGATGTCGGTGAGCTGGTTGTGGCCCAGACCGAGGTCCGTGAGGTTGCTCAAGCCTCCGAGAGCGGTGATGT
>CAYXQW010000213.1:0-5555 GCA_964466695.1 uncultured Bdellovibrionales bacterium | reverse complement strand
AACACCGTGAGCCCTCCGTCATTGTAATACCAGATATCGTAACCCGTGATGCCCGAGAGCACCCAACCTGTCGCGCACTCCATCGCCAAGATGATGCTCATGTAAACGAAGCCGCGCACGAAGAACGGCCACCGCTTGATACGCCTGTAGGCCGGCTCTATGCCGAAGATAGCGATGCTGCCATAGACGAAGAACATCCAGAGGCTCGCCTGGCCGTAGAGCGTGCGGATGGGCACCTCCCAGATATGGTCGAGCGCGAGGCGCGCATCCACCGACCACTGGAACTGGAATAGCCACGCGAAGATCGCTGGCAGCCTTCGCCCCACCTTGACCACCGTGTAGAAGGCGACCTCGCCGGCTATCAACATGGCGCCATAGACGAAGAAACGGAAGGCCCCTCGCCGCATACGTTTGGACAGCGACACCGTGGTGGTCATATGGCCGCCGCCTCCTTTGGCTCACAGGAAGTGTAGCCGGCTTTGGGCGGGGATCAACGCTCTTGCGCGCGGCGGCGAAATCCCGCAGAGGTAGCGGTCATGCGCGCTCTGTTCGGTAAACGTTGGTTCTTCGTCGGCATGGCCGTCGTCATGGCCGCGCTGGCTATGGCGTCGTGGTCGCGTGGGGAGCTCGGTTATCTGACGTTCTATGTCGTGTTCATGATCTTCGCGATCTTGCGCGTGGTTCGCAAACATCCCGAGAAATAGGCACGATTCTTGATGCACATTTGTGTGAAATGAGATAGTGAACGCCCCATGTCCATGAAACGTTCCCGAGCCAAGTCCTATGGCTCGCAAAGACGGCAAGGCGACGCAACATCGAGCACGCGGCGAGCTTCTTCCAAGAACGTAGAGAAATCTTGGGAGGAGTACGTGGCCGATCACCCCGATGATGCCTTCGTGGCGTATTCGCTCAAGGGCCACTACGAGCGGGACGCCCTGATCTTGCACGCGAAGTTCGGCAAGGGCGCCGTCGTGCACGTCGAAGATCAGCGCGTCGATGTGCTCTTCGCCGACGGCAAGCGCAAGCTCGCCCACAACCTGCCATAACTTAGCACCGGGCCCTTAGCGGCGCTCGCGCCGCGCCTCGATCGTCTGTAACATTTACCCACTTCGCGAGGTATCGGTCGGAGAGGGTCCGCGTGCATGGGGAGCTACGCGCTGCCCACGAGGAGTTCCTTGCGCGTGGAACCCGAGGTCGATCAGCAACCCGAGAGTGAGACCCTGGCGCTCGCGGCGCAGCGCGGTGACCGGCGCGCGCTGAGCGCCCTCCTCGAGCGCCACAAGCACGAGGCCTACCGCGTGGCGCTGCGCATCGTCGGGCGAGCGGCCGACGCCGACGAGGTCTTGCAAAACGCGCTCGAGCGCTTGCTCAAGCACCTCCATCGTTATGATCCCAACCGGCCCTTTCGCCCGTGGCTCTTGCGCATAGTGGTAAACCAGGCGCGGTCTTTTTGGCGACGCAAAAAGCTCGAGACTTTAGTCTTCTCCGAGAATATCGAGGGCCGCTTCGCCCGCGGCCCTCAAGAAGAGCTTTGCAGCCGCGAGCTTAGTGATCTGCTCTGCGAAGCCCTCTTGGCCCTGCCGCGCGATCAACGCGAGGCGTTCGTGCTCAAGCACATCGAGGAGCTCTCCTATGAAGAGATGGCCGTGGTCATAGGCGAGGCGCCGGGGGCGCTGCGCGTGCGCGTCCACCGGGCGCGCCGCGCGGTGCTCGCCTGGTGCAACGCGCGCGGTGTAACGTTTTCGAGCCTCGTGAGGTAGCACCTATTGAAAGACAGAGAACGCAGATGAAACCCTTAGATTGTCAAAAATATCAGGACCTGCTCGATGAGAGATGGGACGGCGTGACCCTCTCCGCCTCGGATGAAGCCTCCCTACAAGCACACCTCGACTCCTGCCGCGCTTGCGCCTCCTTCGCCCAAGATATGCAGGAGCTCTTGGGGGCCGCGCGGAGCCTCGCGGAGCAACGCTATGAGCGCACGCTCGAGCTTTGCCCCATGGTGCTCGGCGCGCGTTCGCCCGCGCTCGGCGCGCGGCTGTTCGCGTTCGGCGGCGCCTTCGCCATGGCGGCGGCGGTGATCCTCGTCGTCGGGCTACGCGCGACCACCCCTTCGCCGCACGAGGTCGTGGTGCGCGTGGCGGTGCCGCTAGCCGAGGCCGAGAGCGTCGCGCTCCTCGGCGACTTCACCGCCTGGAAAGACCCGATCCCCCTCTCCCGCACCTCCGACGGCGTGTGGGTGGGTGAGGTGCGGGTCACCGCAGGGCGTTATCGCTACGTCCTCGTCGTAGACGATGGGCAAGTCAGGACCGATCCGGCGTCTTCGCAGATCGTAGATGACGGCTTCGGAGGAAAGAGCTCGGTGCTCGATGTCACGCACAGCCTCTAAAGGTGGTGCGGGCGCGAGTTGTACACAAGGAGAGACATCATGAGAAGTATCACAGCTACCTTGATCGCGATGTTGTGGACCATGCCGGCGAGCGTCGCGCTGGCCGAAGACGGCGCGGCCGACCTCGAGATCGTGGCGGCCGAGGTCGCGGCGGCCACGGACGGTACTCCCGCCACGCTGCGCGAGCAACTCCAGGCACGCCTGCAAAAGGTCGGTAGCGACGGCGTCGTGTGCCAAGGCGACGAGCGCGCGGCTTGTCGCGAGCAACTGCGCGCCAAGGCGCGCGAGTGCTTGCAGCACGCGCGGCGCGAAGGCAAAACCCCGAGCACGGACGAGGGGACCGACCTCGGCTTGAGCCTGATGCTCATGGCCAAGAGCGCCCAAGGTGGTGGGGTCGAGGCCGCGGAGATCGTAAAGCTCGCCTTGAGCAAGCAATGGAAAGCCGGCGAGCTCGCAGCCGTCGCGGAGCAGCTCGAGGGTATGGGGAAAAAGGCGACCTGGAGACACCAGACGACGAGCATGGTGCGAGAATGCGTCGCGGATAGCTCTTGTACGGCCGAGCAAGCTCACGTCGCCGCGGCGGTGATGAAGCAGGCCTCGGCGAGCGCTGACGCCGACGCGCGTTCAGCCCGTCGTACCATCCGCACCGAGCTTCGCGCTGAAAAAGGCGAGCAGGCCATCACGGGCACAGAGCTTCGCGCGCGGCTGCAGACACGGCTGCGTCTGCACAAGGACACCGAGAGCATTGGCTCCGGTGAGCAGCAGCGGCACCGCTATCGTGGTCAGATGGACGGCGAGCAACGGCGCGGCGGCAGCTATGGCGGCAAGCAATCGACCGGGATCGCCGATGGCCGCGGGCCGGAGACGACCGACCAGTCATCGAAGAACCGCTGACAGGTACGCATAAAGCGGATGACCAGCCAAAAGACCCACCGAGAAGGAGCGCGAGCGGCGTGGCTGCTCGCGCTCTTTTTGTCCATGTTCGTGGGCATCGCGCCCGCGCGCGGCACAAGCTCGCTCGAAGCGGAGCTCGCCGCGGCCTGCGGCGAGCTGCCCGAGACTTTGCGCGCGCGTCTTACGAGCTTGCGAAAAGAGCGCGTCCCGCTCGCGACGCTCGCGCACAAGCTCCGCGAGGGCGTGGCCAAGCGCGTCGCCTGCCCGCGCCTCTTGCCGGTGCTCGAGGAGGTCGCGCAGAACCTCATGTGGCTCGATCAAAAGCTCGCGCGTTGCCTCGAGCGTCAGCCGGACGCTCGCGGCGCGCTGCTCGATCTCGGCAACGACCTGTTGCTCGGCGGCGTCGCGCGCGCAAAGCTCGAGCCCGCGCTCGCGGCTCTCTGCAAGCTGAAAGATCCGCGCGCCGCCTTGGCGCAGCTCGCCGAGCTCTACCTGCTCCTCGTCGGCTCGCTCGAGGCCTCGCGGCCGTTGGCCTGGGACTTCGCCGCCGCCGGGCTCGCGCGCGGTGACGCCGCGTCCGCGCTCGGACCGCTCGTCGTGACCTTGCAAGATATCTATCGCGATCGCGGCTCTGTCGATCGCCCGCTCACCATCGCGCTCGGACGCCTTACGGCCGGTGCGTCTTTGCGCACCATTAAGAACGAGCTGCGCGAACAGTTTCTACGACCATAAGGAGAGGCACATGTGCTCGTGGATGAAACCGGGGCTGATGCTCGTCATAGTCAACCTCGCCGCGCCCGCGATGGCGCGCGCCGTTGGCCCCAAGACCAGCGATCCCTCACCCTTGTCGTGGCGCGCGGGACTTATGCTCGGCGGCGCCTACACCACCAACGTCTATCGCAACGCGAGCGCCGTGAGCGACAAGCTCGCCCTCGCGCGCCTCATGCTCGACGCGAGCTTGAACACGAGCGATCGCTCGCTCGTAAAGCTCCTCTATCGTGGAGACCTCGATGCCTATGACGAGCTTACGCACGAGCGCGTGCTCGGCAACTTCGGCGAGCTCTCGCTGGGCCTCCGCGCCGCCGAGCTCGCGTATCTGACGGTCGCGGCCGGCGGAGAGAGCGCGCACTACCCGAGCTACGCCGCGCGCTCGTTTACGGGAGTCTTCGGCGGCGCCGGGCTGAGGCTCGAGCTTGGCGAAGCCTACACCGTGAAGACCAATTATCGACTGCGCCGTGAGGTATTCCCGAGCTATGACCTCGACAACACCTCGCACACGGGGCAGCTCGTAGGTGAGACCATGCTCGGCGATCACGTCGAGCTCATCTTGCCGCTCACGCTGCGCGCCGCGTTCTACGATGAGCGCTATCTCATCGCCGCCGATGGCCTGCCGACCTTAGAGCAGCGTCGCGGGTTCTTGTGGAGCGCGGAGCCGACGGTGCGCGTCTTGCCGAGCTATGAGGTGCGTCTCACAGGGAGCCTCCGCGTCGAGTGGAACGACTCGCGCGACAGCTATTATTACACGGGCCCGAGCGAACCTTCGGCGCCGGAGCTCATCAACAACTTCGACTCGTATTGGGCCTTGGCCTCGCGCCTCGAGCTCTCTTGGGAGCTCGGCGCGCGCGTGGTCGCGACCGCGCGGGCGGTCGCGGGCGGCCGCTGGTATCGCGCGCGGCCGGCCTTCGATGCGCTCGGCCTCCCCAAGAGCGAGCGTGAGCGCGACCTCTCGATCCAGGGCGGCCCCGAGCTCGAGTGGCGCCTGACGCACTCTTTGAGCCTCGCTCTGGCCTACGCCTTCACGCGTCAATTCAGCAACGACTACCTCTGGGACTTTGGCGCGCACCGCGTGGACGTCACGCTGCGCGCCGCGCTCCACGATTGATCAGCCGTCCAAGCTTATGCGCGCGATGGGCTGGATGTTCATGTCGGGCGAGAGCTCTTGATAGGAGAGGACCGCGAGGTGGGGAAACTCGAGCTCGACGAGCTTTCGGAAGTAGCGCCTGATCTCCATGGTGGTGAGGATGACCGGGTTTTGCGCCGTGGGCGGCAGGTTGCCGACCTCGTTGCGCACGGCGGTCAAGATCTCCTGCGTGATCTCGGGCTCCAAGGCGAGGTAGGAGCCGCTCTGCGTGTGTTGGATAGAGCTGCGCACGGTCTCCTCGATCTGCGGGTCGAGCAGGTAGACGACGAGGGTGTTACCGCCGCGCGTGTACTTGTGGGAGATGTAGCGCTTGAGGGCGTTGAGGTCCTTGCCCTTGGCCATCAGAGCGACGAA
>CAYXQW010000212.1:0-5558 GCA_964466695.1 uncultured Bdellovibrionales bacterium | reverse complement strand
CGCGGGGAGCTCTACATCGACCGTAGATCCGTGCAACCCGTCGAGCCGCGGCCACGCCTCGAGCAAAGGCCGCGCCCCCTCGCGAGCCCACCTCTCGTACCAGAGCTCGAGGTTTATGAGCAGGCGCGCGAGCACCGCCTCGGGACGAGGGTGCTCCGAGGACAGATCGGCGAGCCCCACGTAGCGGGCTTCTATAGAAGAGGGCAGCGCGACGGTGGCGCGCGCCGCGAGGTTCATCCCAAAACCGACGAGCGCGGCCGGGCTCTTAGAGCTCGCCTCGAAGGCCTCGGACAAGATGCCGCAGAGCTTGCGCGACCCCACCAAGATGTCGTTAGGCCACTTGATCACGGCCGCGGCGGCGCCAAGCTCGCGCGCCGTCAGACAGGCCGCGATGCCCGAGAGCAAGCCGACGAAGGCGAGCGGCGAGCCGTCGGGTCGCGGCGGCGGGCGCAAGATCACGGTCGCGGCGAGGCAGGCGCCAGGCGGCGACACCCACGCGCGACCCTGCCTGCCCCGCCCGGCGGTCTGGGTCACGGCCATGATCGTGGTGCCCGATAGAGCGCCGTCCGCGGCGCGCGCGCGCGCGACGTCCATGGTGCTCGTGACCTCCTGGTAACGCTCTATCGCTGCCCGAAAGGTCAATGTGCGACTTCCAGCGAGAGATCGATGGGCTTGGCCGAGTGGGTGATCGCACCCATGGATATGCGCTCGACGCCGGTCTTCGCCACCGCGGAGATATCACTCGCGACGAGCCCCCCCGAGGCCTCGAGCGTAACGCGCCCGGCCGCGCGGCGGACGGCCTCCTCCATGTCGGCGCAACAAAAGTTATCGAGGAGGATGATGTCGGGCGCGGACGCGAGCGCCTCCTCGAGCTGGGCGAGAGAGTCGATCTCCACCTCAATCTCGTAACGATCGCCGTACGCCGCCCGCGCCTTGTGCACGGCCTCGGTCAAGGAGCCGAGGGCGGCGAGGTGGTTGTCCTTGATGAGCACGGCGTCATGAAGACCTAAGCGATGGTTGCAGCCACCGCCCGCGCGCACCGCGGCCTTCTCGAGCCTGCGCCAGCCGGGGGTGGTCTTGCGGGTGTCGTAGATCCGCGCCTTGGTAGCGGGCGGCAGCTCGTCGACGGCGTGCCTCGTAGCCGTGGCCACCCCGCAAAGACGCATGAGGAAGTTGAGCGCCACGCGCTCGGCGGTGAGCAGCGCCGCGAGCGAAGCCTCGAGCTCAAAGAGCACGGACCCGGCGGCGAGCGCCTCCCCGTCGCGCGCGAGCCCTCGAAAGGAGAGCCCGTGATCGAAGTAGCGGAAAATGACCTCGGCGACCGGCAAGCCCGCGACCACGGCGGCCTCGCGACAGACCACCTTCGCCCGCGCGCGCCGCGGCTCCGTAAAGAGGGCGCTGGTGGTCACGTCGGCGTCGCCCACATCCTCGGCGATGGCGAGCGCGATGAGCGCCTGCACCTCCGGGTGAGAGATCAACTCGGGCCAATCGATGAGAGCTCGCTCTGTCATGATCCGAAGCTGCTAGCACTGCCACGCAACGCGGGCAACGCGCAGCGTTCGGTGTGGTATTCGATAGAGATGTAGTAGTATCCAGCTCAAGGGGTCAGGCTCGCGGCCGCGGCCGCACATCGGGAGCGCGCGTGAACGCGTTTGATAGCGAAGTGGCCGAAGGTGTCTTCTTGCGCGAGCGCGGCACCTGGCGTTTTCTCGCGACCCACCGCGTCGAGTACATGGTGCAAGGTCGCCGTGTCGTCTCTTTCATGGCCAGCATGTCGCTCTCCAAAATGGTGCTGCGCAGCGCCGGCAGCTTGACACCAGGATCGCTCTGCCGCTTCGCGCTCATCCTCGACGGCCGCGACGAGCCCATCGAGATCGACGGCGAGGTGCTCGAAGAGCAAAAGAGCCCGAGCGCGATCGAGGTGCGCTTCGCCCCCGCCGACCGCGCGGGCCGCGCGGTGCTCGCGGCGTATGTCGACGAGGTCATCGTCCCCAAGCTCGAGAGAGCCACCGCCTCGGCACGACCCCAACCGCCCAAGGTGCTAGACCTCGCCGGCATCTACTACGATCTCGGCCGCGACGATGATGCGGCCGAGCTGTTATTGCGCGCGATGCGCGTCCACAAACGCGACGCCTCCCTCTACAATCACGGCCTCGCCATCGTGCTTATGCACCTGCTCCAGAGCGGCGATGACGCGGCCTTGGCGGAGCTTACGGAGCTTCTCGCCGCGGCCAAATCCGCAGATCCCGAGCTCCTCGCGGCGGCGAGCCAGGCGCTCACGAGCGCCCGCGAACGCCTGGCGAACGATGCCAAACCTGCGCGGACGGAGGCACCACCTCCGAAGGCTCGAGCTTCCACCAAAGCGCCAAAAGAACCGAAGCACGAGGAGCCCCCACGAAAAGAAGCAGCGCGAGACGCGCACGAGCGGGAGACGAGAACCTCAGCCCTCGCCACACAAGCCGCCGAGGCCGAGGCCAAGGCGATGACCCTCGCCGCGCGCGAGCAGGAGCTCGCCCTACAAGCCGCCGAGGCCGAGGCCAAGGCGATGACCCTCGCCGCGCGCGAGCAGGAGCTCGCCGAGCATGACGCCCTCGCGCTCTCTTGCGCGACCGAGCTTGTGGCCCGTGAGGCGGCGACGACGACACGCGAGGCGAGCCTATTCGAGCAGATGCAAAAGCTCGAGACCGAGGCCGCAGAGCTCGCGCGGCAAGCCCAGGTCGCCAGCGAGGAGAGAACGACGATCGAGGCCGCGCAGGCGAAGCTCACCGAGCAAGCCGAGGCCTTGCAGAGCTTGCGCGCGCAGCTCGCCGAGGAGGCGACCGACTTCGCCGAGCGCCTCGCGACCCAAACGCAAAAAGAGCAAGAGCTCGCGCAGCGCCTGGCCGCAGTCGCCTCCCTCGAAGAGCGCGCCCAAGAGCTGGGCGCGCGCGAGGCCGACCTCATGGCCCGCGCCCAAAAGCTCGAACAAGAGCGCGCGACCATCACCGAGCGCGAGCGGGTAGCGGCCGAGCTCGAAGACATGCAGCGCCGCGTCGACGAAGAGCTCGGCCGGCGCGAACGCACGCTCGCCGAGCAGCAGCTCTCCTTGCCGAGCATCGAGGCCCTGCAAAGCGAGGTGGCTGGCCTACGCGAGCTCCACGACACCATGGCCGCCGAGCTCGCGCTGGCAGAGCAGCGGCTCGCGTCGATGCCGGAGGGAGAGAGCGCGGCGACCTTGCTCGCACGCCTGCAAACCGCCGACGAGCAGCGGACGGAGCTCGAGGACGCGCTGACGCTCGCGCGACGCGAGGCCGAAGCGACGGCGCGAGCCCGCGACGAAGCTTTCACCAAAAACGAGAGAGAGGTCGCCGAACGCGAGACGATCGCGGCCGAGCTCGACGCGACCTTGGCGCGGCTCGCAAAGGTCCAAGAAGAGCTCGAGGGCGCACGCGGCGGCATGAGCTACACAGAGCTCTTAGAGCTCGAGCAGCAGCTCACGCACGACAGAGCAGAGCTCGAGCTTTTGCAACAACAAGTGGAGGCCGAGAGCAGTGAGCTCTCGCGGCTACGTGAAAAACTCGCCGGCGCAGAGGTCGATCACGAGGAACAAACCGCGCGCCTCACCGCCGAGCGGGCGGCTCACGAAGAGCAGCGCGAGCGCTTGGCGCTCGAGCTCGGTGCGTTCTTGCGCGAGCGCGACGAGATCACACGAGAGCGGCAAGAGCTCCGTACGAGCGAGGAGCGTCTGGCGGCCGAGCGAGCCGAGGTGGCCTCCTCGCGGGCCATGCTCGCCGAGGAGACCGAAGCGCTGGCGGCCGCCCGCGAGCAGATGGTGCAGCAACTCGAGGCCCTCCCCGCGCAGCAGCATGAGGAGCTGGCCGAGGCCTTCACCGAGCTCACGCGCTCGCGCGACGAGCTCAGCGAGCAGCTCACCGCGGCGCGGCGCGAGCTGGAAGAGATCCGCGCGGCCTTCGCGCAAAAGCTCGAGAAGGCCAACGCCGAGATCGAAAACTTGCAGCAGGAGCGCGAGCAGGCGCAGGCGAGCCGCCAGCAAGAAGCCCTGCAGCTACGCGCCGAGCTCGAGCGCGAGCACAAGCAGATCGACGAGAAGCACCACGAGCTGCAGGCGATGGCCGCTGACCTCGAGCAGACCCGCGAGCTGCTAGGTCAAAACTTCAGCTCACAGCGACTGCGCTCGGACGAGCTCGATCGCCACGCGGCGGAGCTGGAAGAGCAAAAACTCGCGCTCATAAAAGAGCAGGACGAGCTCGCGCAGAAGCAAGCTGCGGCAGAAGCCGAGAGCGAGCGGCTGAGCCACGAGAAAGAAGAGCTCGAGCAAGAGGCGGCACGGCAGAGACGAGCGCTCGCCGACGAGGCGGCGGCGAACCTCGAGCGCGAGATCGCGGCGCGGACCGAACAAGCGCGCGCACGCGAGGAGGAGGCGGCGGCGAAGCTCACCAAGATCGAGGCCCAAACGCAAAAGCTCGCAGAGGAAGAACAGAGACAAAGCGAGGTGCGCGCGGCGCTCGAGGCGAGAGAGAGGCAGCTCCGCGAAGAACGTACGCTCGTACCTAACCTGCAAGCCGCGCTCATCGACGAGCGCGCCAAGCACGCGGCGCTCGAACGCCGCGCCGCGGAGGACGGCGAGGTCATCGCCCAACTTCGCGCAAAGCTCGCCGAGGCAGGCCACGACACCGCCTTAGATGAAGCACGTGACGCGGGTATCTTCGACCGCCTGCGGGCTTCTCCGCGCCTGATCTATCTATTGGTGGCCTTGCTCGGGCTCTTGGCCACGGGCCTCGGCGTCACGCTCTTCGGTCGCGGGCGGCCGCAGAGAGCCGAGGTACTCGACGTGCAAGAGCTCACACCCGTGCGCCAGCACGGCCTCACCACCAAGACCACGTCCACGCCCAAAAAAGCCGCGGAGACCAGCCCGAAGGCCCCCGCGCGTCAAACCGGGCCCACAAAACGTACTCCGTGACCCCCGCAAGCCACAAAAAGCGCCTCCGCAAGGTGTTTTTTGTGACTTGCAGCGAAAATGTTTGTTGAATTCCCCAAGCCCCTTCTGCTATCGCCTCCCATCAGCACCCTTAACCCTCTCTCAAGGAGCGGATGATGGCCAGTAGTGCGAAACCCATGTCTAAGAGCCAGGTCACTAAATACTTCGCGGACAAGTTCGAGCTGCCGAGGAAAACAGCAGCCGCCATCCTCGATGAAGTCGCCGGCCTTGCCGTCGCCCAGACGAAGAAAGTCGGCGTCTTCGTCATTCCAGGCATTGGCAAGCTCGTGAAGGCCAAGCGCAAGGCGCGCGTGGGCCGTAACCCCGCCACCGGTGAGCCCATCAAGATCCCGGCCAAGACGGTGGTGAAGATGAGATTGTCGAAGAGCTACAAAGACGCGGTGTTGGCGTAACACAGCTCCCTGCATCCAACGCGCAGCTACCCGCGCCTCGATCTTTCAGCGCCTGGCGCGGGTAAGCGGTGTGCTCGAGCTTGACGCTCGCCACCACGCTCTCTTATTAGTCCCTTCCCGATTGTGCACTCATCTCTCCGTCAGGGGTATTTTCTATGCCGCAACAA
>CAYXQW010000211.1:0-5562 GCA_964466695.1 uncultured Bdellovibrionales bacterium | reverse complement strand
CCGGGCAAGCTCGCCTACGGTGACAAGCCCGCGCGCCCCGGCGCCCCCGCCGGCATGCTGGTCTTCGACGTCGAGCTCTTGCGCATTCGCTAAATGATACGCTGCAAAAGCTTCGCCGCGCTCCTCGCGCTCGGGGTAGCGCTCTTTCCGGCGAGGCTCTTTTGCGAGGAGCCCGCGCCTCTACCCGCCGGGCCTGTCTTGCCGCGCGCCAAGCTCGTAAGTGAGGGCGGCGATCTCCGTGTCTTCTTGCTGACGATGGGGCCGGGCGAGCACCCGTTCTTCAAGTTCGGGCACAACGCGATCTGGATCCGGGACGCGCATGGCGACGTGGTCTACAACTTCGGCACCTTCGGCTTCGACTCGCCCTGGCTCATCGTGGATTTTCTGCGCGGCAGGCTCATGTACTGGCTCTCCACCCAGTCGCTGCGCGCGACGATCGCCGACTACGGCGGCGACCGGCGTGGCCTCGTCGCCCAGGAGCTCAACCTCACCACGGCGCAAAAGCGCGAGCTCGCCGCGGCCTTGCGCATCAACGCGCGCGAGGAGAACAAGCACTACAAGTACGACTACTACCTCGACAACTGCTCGACGCGCGTCCGCGACGCCATCGATCGCACGATGGGCGGGCGCCTGCGCGCCGCGGCGAGCGGACAGGGCACATACACCTTCCGCCAGCACACCTTACGCCACGTCGCCGACCACCTGCCGGTCTACCTCGGGCTACACGTCATCATGGGCGGCGCCATCGACAGGCCAGTCACCCAATGGGAGGAGATGTTCCTGCCCGAGAAGCTCAAAGAGGGCGTGCGCGCGGCCACCGTCATCGGCGACGCGGGTGAAGAGCCGCTCGTCGCGCGCGAGGTCACGCTGCTTCTGCACGGCCTCGCGAGCGCGCGCACCGCGCCGCCTCATTGGTTTTGGCGCTTCGTCGCGGCGGGGCTCGGGCTCGGGTTACTCGGCGCGCTGGCGCTCATCTTCGCGCGCCGCGGTCTTTGGCGAAGGCGGCTTTTGTGCGTGGTGCTCGGCCTCTACGGCACGATATGCGGCACGCTCGGGACGATCTTCGCCGGCATGTGGGCGTTCACCGATCACGAGGTGGCGCACCGCAACGAGAACCTCTTGCAGCTCGGCCCGTGGGCCTGGCTCCTGCTCTACGCAGCGCAGGTCCTCTGGCGCGACGAGGCTTTGGGGCTCAAATGGGCGCGCCGGGCGGCCTTCTGTTGCCTTACGGGCTCCGTGCTCGGGCTCTTGCTCGCGCTTTTACCCGGCTTCATCCAGCAAAACGGCGAGATCATCGCCTTGATGCTGCCGCTCTATGCCGGGCTCTTTTTGGGGATCGAGCTTACACGGCGGCGCCGGGCGTAGCTCCTCAATCCTCCCGCGGCAAGACGTGCATCACCAGGTTCGCGAGCGCGCAGATGAGCGTGGCGCTCGTGCCGGGCGTCCGCACGCGGCGAAAATCCATGATGCCGGCGGCCTTCGCCACCTCACGCATGTGCACGTCGAGGCCGTAGAGCGTCTCTAGACCCTCCGCGAGGAACGTGATGGGCACCACCACCACCGAGCGCACCCCTTCGCGACCGAGCTGCTCCATCTTCTCGTGCAGCCCCTCGGAGAGCCGCCCGGTGTCGATGCCGGTGCTCTGATAGACGAGGTGCATAGGCCAGGTCACCGCGAGGCGCCGATAGACCCCCTCGATGCTCCGCGCGAGGTGCTCCTCGTATGGGTCGTCGCGACGCGAGATCCGCCGCGGCGCCATGTGCGCGGCGAAGACGATGTGCGTCGAGTGACGCATGGCTCCCGGGATGCTCCGCAAAGTCTCGCGCACGCAGGCGGCCACGGCGTCGAGGTAGCCTCCGTCGGCCGGGTAGGCGTTGATGGTGAGCAGGCGCTCCTGCTCGGGCGTGGTGAGCTCCTCTGTGAGCTCGCGCAAGATCGAGCCCGTGATCGCGTGGGCGTACTGCGGGTAGAGCGGCAGCGCCACCCACGTCGCGTCGGACCAGTGACGGCGAGCCTCGTCCAGAGCTTGCGCGGCGCGCGGCGAGGTGTGCCGCATGATCACGAGCACCTTGGCCAGAAGGCCGCGGGCCAAGAGCTCCTCCTGCAGCGCCTCGGCCTGGCGCGTGATCTGGCCCGCAGCGGACGTGGCAAAGCCGAGCTCGTGGCAGAGCGGCGCGAGCGCGCGAGCGCGGCGCCGGGCCCAAGGCGCGACCAGATGCCGGCGGAGAAAACGCGGCAGGGGCAAGGTGTTGTCGAGCACGCTTTGCGCATAGGGCGTAAGCTCGTCTGCGGAGCCGGGCGCGCCGTAATGCAGCAGCAAGACGCATAAACGGCGAGGTTTGCTCGAATCCATCATCTCTAGCCCTAATGTAACACTCCGTGCACCGCATATCACTTTATCCTTCGCCGCGAGGTTGACAAAACTGCCTTGTTTGCCGATGTACTTTGCGCTTCACGCGACTGACGCATGCCGGGGATGACCCCGAGGGAGCGTGGAGGCATCACCGCCGCGCGTCTGGGCACCCCACTCTTCTCTACTTGCAGGAGCATCGCAAAGTCATGGCGGCACTCGACGTTATCGACCCCGAAATCTTCGCCCTCATCCGCGCCGAAGAGCAGTACCAGCGCGACACCATCCGCCTCATCGCGAGCGAGAACTACGTCTCGCGCGCGGTGCTCGAGGCGACGGGCTCGGTGCTGGCCAACAAGTACTCGGAGGGCTACGCCGGCGCGCGCTTCTATCAAGGTCAGCGCAACATCGACGGCATCGAGGAGCTCGCGATAAGCCGCGCCAAGGAGCTCTTCGGGGCCGAGCACGCGAACGTCCAGCCCTACTCGGGCTCGCCGGCGAACCTCGCCGTCTACCTCGCCTTCCTGCGCCCCGGCGACACCATCTTGGGTCTCGACCTGAGCCACGGCGGTCACTTGACGCACGGCTCGCCGGCCAGCATCTCGGGCAAGTACTTCAAGGCCGTCCACTACCAGCTCGACCCCGAGACGGGCTTGCTCGACTACGACGAGATCGAGCGCCTGGCCATCCTGCACCAGCCGAAGATCCTCGTGGCCGGCCACTCCGCCTACCCGCGCGTGCTCGACTTCCCGCGCTTTCGCGCGATCGCCGACCGGGCCGGCTGCCTGTTGTTCGTCGACATGAGCCACTTCGCGGGCCTCGTGGCCGGCGGCGTTCATCCGAGCCCCGTGCCGTACGCCGATGTCGTCACCACCACCACCCACAAGACGCTGCGCGGGCCGCGCGGGGCCATGATCTTGTGCAAGGACGCCCACAAAAAGGCCATCAACCGCGCCGTCTTCCCCGGCGTGCAAGGCGGCCCCCATAACCACACCACCGCGGCCATCGCCGTGGCCCTCAAAGAGGCCCTGTCGCCTGACTTCAAGGCATACGCGGCGCGCGTCGTCGAAAACGCCAAGCTGCTCGCCGCCGAGCTTTTACGCCGCGACTTTCAGCTCGTAAGCGGCGGCACCGACAACCACCTCTTGCTCATCGACCTTCGCAACAAGGGCATCGCCGGCAAGCCCGCCGCCGTGGCGCTCGAGCGCGCCGGCCTCGTGCTCAACTGCAACACCGTCCCCAAGGAGACCCGCAAGCCGAGCGATCCGAGCGGCGTGCGCCTCGGCACCCCGGCGGTCACGAGCCGTGGCTTCGGCGAGGCCGAGATGACGCGCATCGCCGCGTGGTTCACCGCGGCCATCGAAAACGCCGAGCATCCGGCCGAGCTCGACCGCATCGCCGCCGAGGTCTCGACCCTCTGCGCCAAGTTCCCCGTGCCGGGGATCGCGTAGCGCCGGGCTGGCGCCGCCGCCGCGACGAGAGTAGAAGTGACCGGCATGAGCAGCGCCGGCTTCACCCACCTCCACCTCCACACCCAGTACTCGCTGCTCGACGGCGCCATCCGCATCGACGACCTCTTCCCGTATATCAAGAGCCTCGGGATGAACGCCGTGGCCATCACCGACCACGGCAACATGTACGGCGCGGTGCACTTCCACAAGGCGGCCAAAAAACACGGCATCAAGCCCATCTTCGGCTGCGAGGTCTACGTCGCGGGCGACAAGGGCCGCGCCGATCGCACCGACCGCACCGCGCACCACCTCGTCTTGCTCGCCAAGGACAACGAGGGCTACAAGAACCTCACCTACCTCGTATCCATGGGCTTTCGGGAGGGCTTCTACTACCACCCGCGCATCGATCGGGAGCTCTTGCGCGCGCACTCACGCGGGCTCTACGGCCTCTCGGCCTGCCTCGGCGGGGTCGTGGCGAGGCCCCTGTTTACGGGCGGCCCGAGCGCGGCGGCCACGGCGGCGAAAGAGCTCGCCGAGATCTTCGCCCCGGGGCACTTCTTCCTCGAGCTGCAAGACAACGGCTACACGCGCCAGGGCGAGCTCAACGCCGCGCTGATGGAGATCGGCCGCGCGCACAAAATCCCGCTCATCGCCACCGCCGACGCCCATTATCTCGCGCAAAAAGACGCCGCCGCGCACGAGATCTTGATGTGCATCCAGCAAAACAAGTCGCTCGCCGAGTTTCGTAAAGACCGCGAGCACACGGACAAGAACTACGTAAAGAGCGCGGCAGAGATGTGGGCGTCCTTCGGCACGAGCTGCCCCGAGGCGCTCGAGAACACCACGCGCATCGCGGCCGCCTGCAGCGTCGAGCTCGCCTTGGGGCAAACCTTCCTGCCGAGCTACGAGGTCCCCGAAGGAGAGACGCGCGAGAGCTACCTCGGTGAGGTGGCGCGCCGCGGCCTCGAAAGGCGCCTGCGCGAGGCCAAGTATCCCACGGACGCCGCGGTCTACGAGCGGCGGCTCGCGTACGAGCTCGAGGTCATCCGCAAGATGGGCTTTGCGGGGTACTTCCTCATCGTCTGGGACTTCATCCGGCACGCCAAGGAGCGCGGCATCCCGGTGGGGCCGGGGCGCGGCTCGGGCGCCGGGTCGCTCGTGGCCTACGCCTTGCGCATCACCAACCTCGACCCCCTCCCGCACGATCTGCTCTTCGAGCGCTTCCTCAATCCCGAGCGCGTCTCCATGCCCGACTTCGACGTCGACTTCTGCATGGAAGGCCGCGAGGAGGTGATCGCCTACGTGGTGGACAAGTACGGCAAGAACAATGTCGGACAGATCGCCACGTTCCATCAGCTCAAGAGTCGTTCCGTGGTGCGCGACGTGGGCCGCGTAATGGGCATGGAGTACGGCGAGGTGGACAAAATTGCCAAGCTCGTGCCCGAGGGACCGAAGGTCACGCTGAAGAGCGCCCTCGAAACCGAGCCGCGACTTCAAGAAGCCCGAAAGGCCGACAAGCGGATCAATGAGCTGCTCACCTACGCGGAAAGATTGGAGAATCTAAACCGGCACGCCGGTATGCACGCGGCGGGCGTGGTGATCGGCAACCAGCCGCTTTGGGAGTATGTGCCGGTCTTCAAGGGGAGCGACGACTCCACCGCCCAGCTCGTGAGCCAGTTCGACATGAAGTTCGTCGAGCAGTGCGGTTTGGTCAAGTTCGACTTTCTGGGGCTCAAGACCCTGACGGTCATCGATACGGCG
>CAYXQW010000210.1:3911-5588 GCA_964466695.1 uncultured Bdellovibrionales bacterium | reverse complement strand
TGCGTGTGCAAGCTCACGAAACACGCCCGCGCGACCTCCGCCTGCGCAGGGCGAAGAGGAAGCGCCTCCCGCGGGCTCACCGTGAGGGCCTCAACGATGGAGCGCCGCGCCAAGGCCAAAAGCCACTCGCGGACGTGAGGAGGTAGAAGCTGATCGTGATCCGTGGGCATGACGCGGAGAAACCCTAGAGGATACGCGACGTGCTGGGCAATTAATCGGCCAGGATCGCGCGCTGTGCTTCGGGATCCGCGAGGCTCGCAAAAACAGAGCGCGCACCCGCCAAGGAGAGCTCGGCGACGCCGAAGCGACCGGTGGCGACGGCCACACACTCGGCTCCCACAGCCGCGGCGGCCGCGATGTCACGCGGCGTATCGCCTATCACCACCACCCGGCACTCGCCGAGCGACAGGCCGAGCCGCGCGGCCCCGCGCTCGGCGCCCTTGCGAATGAGCGCCGCGCGGTCCTCGTCGTCGGAGCCATAGCCGCCAAAGGCGAAGTAGCCATCGAGCCCGACCCGCCGCAGCTTCAAGAAGGCACCTTGCTCGATGTTGCCCGTCCCGAGGCCGAGCGCCAAGGATGGCCGCGCGCGCGCGGTCTCGAGCAGCTCCCGCACGCCGGGGTAGACTAAGATCTCGGCCGCCCCGTCGAGCTCGCGCTTCAAAAACGCTAAATAAGCCGATAAAACGCGGTCTATAGCCGAAGCCAGGTCGCCCTCGGGCCACGCCATCTCGCGCAAAACTCCCCGCACGATGGCTCGATCGGTCATGCCGTCGAGCAAGAGCTCGCGGGGGTTGGCACGGCCGGTGACCTCGACGATGGCGCCGTCGATGGCCCGCCGTCCGGCCCCATCGGTGGACAGCATGGTCCCATCTATGTCGAAGAGCAGCACCGTTGGACGAAGCATGGGGGGCGCCATAGAACGCGGGGCTTTAGTTGGCAAGGCGTCTATACACGTGATGACCCATCCGCTAAGGAGCCGCGCCATGCTTACACCAGATATCGTATGGCACGAGGGGGAGCTGACGCGCGAGCAGCGCTGGCAAAAGCTGCGCACCAAAGGCGCCACGCTCTGGCTCACGGGGCTCTCGGCCTCGGGGAAGAGCACCATCGCCGCCGCCATCGAGCGCCTTCTCGTCGAGCGCGGCGTAAGCGCCTACCGGCTCGACGGTGACAACATCCGCCATGGCTTGAGCTCCAACCTCGGCTTTAGCGCCGCCGACCGCGCCGAGAACATCCGTCGCATCGGCGAGGTCGCCAAGCTCTTCGCCGACAGCGGCGCCATCGCCATCGCGAGCTTCATCAGCCCCTATCGCGAAGACCGCGACCTCTGCCGTAAGCTACACAGCCAAAGCCAGCTCCCCTTCTTCGAGGTGTTCATCGACACCCCCTTGGAGGTGTGCGAGGCCCGCGACCCGAAGGGCATGTATCGGCGCGCGCGCAAAGGCGAGATCAAGAACTTCACCGGCATCAGCGACCCCTACGAGGCGCCGCTCACCCCCGAGCTCGTCGTCAAGGCCGGAGAGTGGCCCCTCGCGCAGTGCGCCGAGGCTTGCCTCGCGCTCCTCGACCTCGCGCCCGACGCGGCGGCGCGGTGATGCAAAGGCCGTCCGCCGCCATCGCGTGGGCTCACCCCAACGTGGCGCTCATCAAATACTGGGGCAAGCGCGACCGCGCGCT
>CAYXQW010000210.1:0-3901 GCA_964466695.1 uncultured Bdellovibrionales bacterium | reverse complement strand
CGGCAAGCTGTTCATCGACCACCTCTCCCCGCTCAAGCGCGACCGCGCGCTCAACACCCCCGCTTCGGGTTCCATCTCCATAACGCTCGCAGGTCTCACCACGCGCACCCGCGTAAGCTTCACCGAGGGTGCAAACGACACGCTGACGATAAACGAGCGCGTGGCCGAGCCGGGCGCGCTCCGCAAGGCCCAGCGCGTGCTCGACGCGCTGCGCGCCCGCGCGGGATCCGACCTCAAGGCGGCGATAGACAGCGAGAACGACTTCCCCACCGCCGCCGGGATCGCCTCCTCGGCGTCGGGCCTCGCGGCCCTCGCTGCCGCCGCGGCCCTCGCCTTGGGTCTCGAGCTTACGCCCGCGGAGCTCTCGGTCGTGGCCAGGCTCGGCTCGGGCTCGGCCGCGCGCTCTATCTTCGGGGGCTTCGTCGAGATGCACCCGGGCGAGCGCGCGGACGGCTCCGACGCCATAGCCTCCCCCCTGCTCGCGCCCGACGCCTGGCCGCTCAGCGTGCTCGTCGTCGTCACCTGCGACGAGAAGAAGCGCGTCGCTTCGACCGCGGGCATGGAGCGGACGCAGGACACCTCGCCGTTCTGGCCGAGCTTCGTCGCGGAGGCGCCGCGTGATCTTGCCGCTATGCGCAGCGCCATCGCCGCGCGCGACTTCACCGCCCTGGGCGAGCTCGCCGAGCACAGCGCCATGAAGCTGCACGCGCTCGCGCTCTCGACGCGGCCAGCGCTGCTCTACTGGAACGCCGCCACCGTGAGCGTCATGCACGCCGTAGGCGAGCTGCGCCGAGGCGGCTTTGAGGCCTACTTCACGATCGACGCCGGCCCGCAGGTCAAGGTGCTCTGCCAACCAGCGGCGGCGGCGCACGTGCGCGCGACGCTCGCGACCATCGCGGGCGTACACCGGATCATCGACAGCCGCCCCGGCGATGCGGTGGTCACCCAGGTGGTCGCGTCATGATGGTCTCGGCGACCGCGCCCGGTAAGCTCGTCCTCCTCGGCGAGTTCGCCGTGCTCGAGGGCGCCCCGGCGTTGGTGCTGGCGGCGGACCGACGCGCCGCGGTGCACGTGACTACCTCCAGTGCAGAGACCTCCATCCTCGACGCGCCCGCGCTGGGTATTCGCAACCACCCCGTGCGGATCACCGCGGACGGTCTTTTGCCCGCGGCGCAACTTACGCGCGACCAGGAACGCGCGCTCGCGGTGCTCGGCTGCACCGCTCAGGAGGCCCTGGCGTACGCGCGCGCGCGCGGCCACGAAGCGTCCCCGGTCGTGCTCCGCACAGAGAGCGAGGCTTTTGCCACGAAGGACGGCGAGAAGTACGGCTTCGGCTCGAGCGCCGCCATCGCCACCGCCGCCTTCGCCGCGCTCGCCGCCGCCTGGACACACGCCGTCCCGAGCCGCGAAGAGATCCTCACGGCCGCCACCGCGGCGCACCGCCGCGCGCAAGGTGGTGGCAGCGGCCTCGACGTGGCGGCGGCGTGCTACGGCGGCGTCATCCACTTCTGGCTGCATGACACGACGCCGCACATAGAACCTGTCTCCTTGCCTCCGGGCTTGCTCCTCTTTGCTGTCTGGTCTGGCTGCTCGCAGGACACCAGCGTGACGCTCGCGGCGCTGCGACACTTCCGTCAGGGAAACCCCATGGCCGATGACCTCATCGCGAAGCTCGGCGAGGCCGGGCGCATGGGGCTCAACGCCTGCCGCTATCGTCGCCCCGAGGCCTTCCTCGGCGCGATGCGCATGCACGCGCAGAACCTGCTCGCCTTGCAGCGCATAAGCGGCATCTCCTTGAACACGAAGACCCACGAGCGCGCCAGCACCATCGTCGAAAGTAGAGGCGGAGCCTACAAGCCCTCCGGGGCCGGCGGTGACCTCGGCCTCGCCGCGTGTCTCAACGCGCCGACCGCCACGCGCGTCATGAAGGGCCTTTCGACCTACGGCCTTTCGACCTTCCCTCTCTCCTTCGACGCCCAAGGCGTCGAGGCGACTCTGCATGGATAAGCCATGACCCGATCGCGTATCGGAGGATTCTACAAGCTCGACCTCGCAGAGAGGCTACAAGCCCTGACGAGCCGCGGCTTCCTCACCGAAGAAGACCGCCGCGCGCTGCAAGCTCGCCGCAACGAGCTTCGCGCTGATGTCGCCGATCACATGATCGAGAACGTCATAGGGGTGTTCGGGCTGCCGCTCGGCGTCGGGCTCAACTTTCTCATCAACGACCGCGAGCACGTCGTACCGATGGTAGTGGAGGAGCCATCGATCGTCGCCGCTTTGAGCGCGGCCGCGAAGATCCTGTGTGATGCCGGCGGCATCTTTTGCACCGCGGCCGAGCCGCTCGTCTACGGCCAGGTGCAGATCGTAGACCTCGCAGATCTCGCGGCGGCCGAGGCCGAACTCTTGCGCCACGAGGAGGAGCTCTTGCGCCTAGCCGACCTCGTGCACCCGCGCATGAGAGAGCGCGGCGGCGGCGCCCGAAAGCTCACGGTCACGCGCTACGAGGCCTCCTCGGAGAGCCCCGCCATGCTCGTCGCCATGTTGCTCGCAGATACCCGCGACGCCATGGGGGCCAACCTCATAAACTCCATGTGCGAGGCGATAGCCCCGCGCATCGCCGCGCTCACGGGTGGGCGGGTCTTGTTGCGCATCCTCTCGAACCTCACCGACGCCTCGCTCGTCACGGCCTCGTGCCGCGTCCCACCGCGGCTCCTTGCAAGCTCGGGCTACCGCGGCGAAGACGTGGCCCGCGACATCGTGCTCGCCAATGACTTCGCACGCCGCGACCCGCACCGCGCCGCGACCCACAACAAGGGCATCTTAAACGGCATCGACGCTTTGGCCATCGCCACCGGCAACGATTGGCGGGCCATCGAGGCTGGCGCCCACGCCTACGCCGCTCGCGCCGGTCGCTACACGGCGCTCACGCGCTGGAGCCGCGATGACGAGGGGAGCCTCTGCGGGCAGCTCGCCCTCCCCTTGCAGGTGGGCATCGTCGGCGGCTCCACGAAGGTGAACCCGGGCGTGGGCCTGAATTTGCGCATGCTCGGGGTAGAGAGCGGACCTGAGCTCGGCGCGATCATGGGGGCGGTGGGCCTCGCGCAGAACTTCGCGGCGCTGCGTGCCCTGGTGACGAGCGGCATCCAGCGCGGGCACATGGCCCTGCACGCGAGGAGCGTCGTCGCCGCCACCGGCGCTTGCGGCGAGGTCTTCGACGCCGCTGTCCGCGAGATCGTCGCCTCGGGGGACATCAAGGCGTGGCGCGCCGAGGAGATCGTCGCGAGCCTCGGTTCGCAGCGAACGGCGACGCGCCCAAAAGACGAGGCGAGCGTCGGTATAGGCCACGGCAAGATCATCCTCCTCGGCGAGCACGCGGCGGTCTACGGCGAGCCCGCCCTCGCGGCTCCCATCCCCATGGCTATCGAAGCGCGCGTGCGCGAAGGCGACGAGGAGGGTGTCAGGATCCGCGCCGCCGCGTGGCAGATAGACGAGCTCTGGCACCCGCGGCGCCAGGCGCAAAGCACCGTCACCGAGATGGTGGCGTTGATCATGAAGCGCCTGCAGCTCTCCGCCGATGTGCGGCTCAACCTCGAGATCCGCGCCGGCGTCCCGCGCGGCATGGGGCTCGGCGGCTCGGCCGCGCTCGCGGTCGCTTCCTTGCGCGCGCTCTCTCTCCACTTCGGGCTCGCGCTCGACGACGATGCCATCAATACCCACGCCTTCGCCTGCGAGGAGCTCTGCCACCACACCCCCTCGGGCGTGGACAACGCGGTGGCGACCTTTGGCCGCGTGCTCTTTTATCAGCGCGGAGATCCCCCGATCATGCGGGAGGTAAAAGCACCGCGCCAAATCCCCATCGTCATCGGCCAGAGCGGCATCCAAAGCTCGACGGCCACGATGG
>CAYXQW010000209.1:0-5602 GCA_964466695.1 uncultured Bdellovibrionales bacterium | reverse complement strand
AAGCGCGGCGACTCGCGCTGTTTGTCGCACGCGAGGAAGAGCCGGTCGCCGAAGCGCGTGCACGCCGAATCGAGGCGCATATTGCTCACCGCGCGGGCATACCAGCGTCCCCGGCGCGAGAAAAGCGCGTTATGCAGGTCTCGATGGCGCGCGCTCTCGCCATGACCTGCGTTCTGCTTCTTGCGGTCACGCCGTACAACGCTTGCAAACGGCATTTCGTCGATCACCTGCGCGTCGCGGGGCGCTTGTAATCAGCGTTCGGGGTGTGCTTGGGCCCGCGCTCAACGACCGTACGCGGCGCAAGAGGCGTCACCAATGGCGTTTGCAAGCGCCGCCGGACGCGCCGCCGGCACCTTGAACGACGATTACAATCACCGTACGGGGGGCAGGTGTCGTCACCAACGCCGATTGCAAGCGTTGTACGGCGTGCCCCGGACGTCACCGACGCCGAGGGCCGCGCCACCAACTATCTCTACGACGACTTCGGCCGCCTCGTGCTCGTGCAGTCCCCCTGTGAGGAACCGCTCGAGTTCGTTCCGATGCTCATCGAAATCGGGCTCCTAAAAGAGCGCAAGGACGGCCGCCTCGAGACGACGGATCTCTACTTGGACGGCCTCGGATTCAAGCGAAAGGGGGGTGTGCGCCGGAGGTTGAGCCCCGTGACGAGGAAAGGCGCGCGCTAGTGCTTTTGGCTGCCACCTGACCATCCGCAACGTGGCATGAAGCTCCGTACGCCTACTTCGGGGGCTCTTTGCCTTGGACGTTGTACGTGTCCAGGTAGACCTTGGCCGCCGTTCCCATCTGCGCCTTGTTGAAGTCGGCGACGAAAGTCTTGATGAGCTTGTCGGCGGATTTGTCTTCGAAGACCAGCTTGTACTTCTCCAGCACCTGGCCCGTGGCCGCGTTGACCGCGGCGAGGACGTACGGATCACCAGGCCGTGTGGGGGCCTCTAAGATCGTGATGGCCACCTCCCACTTCTGGAGCTGCGCCAAGTCCGACGGATCGTGGAGCTCTTTGCCCAGGATGCCCGCCACGTCCTGCTTGACGCCGCACAGCCCGCCCGTCGCCTCGATGACAAAGTCGGACGTGCGCAAAAGTCGCGCGGTGAGCTGATAGGGGCCGGTGTCCTTCCGATACATCCCCGAAAACAGACCCTTGACGGAGAAGCCGACGTCCACCGTGTCGCGGCAGGTGAAGGGAGAGAAGGTGAAGGAGGTCTGATACCGCGGCTCCTTCACCGTCAGCGTGCGCGCCTCTGCCGGGCTGTCGATCTCGACGTACGGGTGGCCGATGTCGTCGGTCATCGCGGTGGCGGTGACCTCCAGGCGCTCACCCCTCGGCACCGCCACGACGAAGCTATCGATGTCGGCGCCGCCTGTCTGCCCGAGGACGGTGTGGTTGGTGATCCACGTTCCGCCGGTGTGCAAAACGCCGTTCACCGTGACAGATCTCTCGCGCGCGGGGAGCGACGGCCCGCTGCTCTCGGTCTCGGCCACGGGTGTCAGGCGATAGGGAGCGGACGACTCGGGCACCCATGGGATGTCGCCACCGGGGAACAGGGACTCACTCCAGAAGCCCGCGTCGAGGAGCAAGGTCGTCGTGGGAGCAAAATAGAGGGACGTGGAGACGGAGCTGCTCGCGACGAGCTTCGTGGCGCTCGCGTCGGTCTTCGCCTCGGGCTCGGAGGAGGGAGCGGCGCTCTTCTCGCCGCCGCCAGAGCCGCCCTCGCCGCTCGAGCCGCCGTCTGTGGGGAAATCGGGGCCGCGGGTCTCGATGGCGAGATCGTACGTGCCGCGCACGCCGGCCTCGGAGCTCACGACCACGTAGGCGGTCTTCTCGCCGTGGCGCCAGACCCTCCCCTCCGTCTCGGGCAAGCGAATCGAGAGGCCGTACTCGGAGTCGTACGACGCGGTGGCCACCCACACGGGCTCTTCGTCGCCGGTGCCCTGCCAGTAGAGCTCTACCGTAGGATACGGGCGGAGCCCGTCGACCCTGAAGAGCTGCACGAGCACCGCGTTGTCGGCGAGCAACGGGAAGGCGATGATGTCGACGTCGCTTTGCGTGTTGAGGTTGAGGTCGCGGACATACCCCTGCCCGATCTGCGCGGCGTCGGCGAAGCTGTTGTTCCCCTCGAGGGCGTCTTGGCACATGATCGCTTCCTCGGGGTGGTTTAGGGCCTCGACCAGCATCTCGTACCACATGGTAAGGCCCACGCTCTCGATGGTGGCGCCGCACTCGGCGGCGAGCCGCGCGGACATCGCGACAGCCTCGGTGTAGGAGCGGCCGGCGCCGAGCAGGCCCACGAGCTCGTCGTAGCGGGCGAGCACGTCGTCCCAGTGATTATGGGGGCGACTGCCGCCCATGTATTGCTCGTAGATGGTGTCGAGGAACAGCGCCACCGGGCCGTACGTCGCGCGCAGCATGTCGCCGTGGACGAGCTCCTTGTGGAGCTCCCAGATCTGGAAGCTGTCTTGGAACCACTGGTCGTAGTTCTCGAAGCTGCCCCGGCCCGAGTTGTACTCGGGCATCGCGTCGCTTACCCACCTGCGATCGACGATCCAATAACGGTTGCACGCGCTCGCCGACGGGTCGGAGAGGTCCTCGGCCCACGGCGAGGTCTCGCTCGGCACGAGCTCGTCGAACACGTCCCCGTCGAGGCAGTCCGCGTTCGGGACCTTCACGTAGTAGTAGTAGCGCTGCCCGTCGAGCGGCACGTACGCGGGGCATATCGTCCCGGCCGCGTCGCAGTCCTGCTCGTGGTCGGTCCCCCAGTTGCCCTCGTTGTTCATCTCGTCGGCGCTGTCGAACATCGCGGGGTTGCCGAGGAAGATCTCCATGTGGCTCACCACGGGCGTGAAGATGTCGTCGACGTAGGCGCGCTCGTCGTCGAAGTCGGCGAGCGTCTCGTAGAAGCCGAGCGTGAGCTCCGCGAGGTCGCGGCAGAAGGGCACAGAGGCGTCGGCCTCGCTCTGCATCGAGACAAGCTCGGCGTCGGTTACGTTGTCGCGCCAATCGAGGTACTGCGCCCAGGTGCCATACTCGCCGTACTCGGGGTGGGCGGCGCTAAAGCCTCGCTCGATCGCGCGCGTGTTGTAATAGATCTGCCAGGTGACCATCTCGAGCTGGGTCGCGAGCATGTGCATCGACAGGAGCTGCAAGCGCCGGTGCTGGATCCTGGGGTTCTCGGCGCGCCGCATGAGGTAGGCCTCGATGGTGTCGCGGACCACCCCGAGGTCCCAGATGATGTCGGGCAGCGGGCTGTGCTCCACATCGTAGATGCGGATCATGGGGTTTCCGATGTCGGACCAGGACTCGAGCGTACGCACCGCGTGGTTGAAGGTGCCCTCGAGGTCGGCCTCGTATTCGTCCATGATCTCATCGAGGAGCTCGCGGTTCCGGTCTACGAGGTCCTCGTGAATGGCGCGGACCTCGGCGATGATGCGCCGGGTGTGCTCCTCCATGGCGTCGTCCGAGCCGAACAAGAGCTCGGTGATGGCAGGGGAGAAGTAGTCGACGACGGCCTTGGCGAGCACCGTCAACCACTCCTTGGCCAACGCCTCGGCGCCGGCCTTGATGCCCGCGGTGACGCCCTCGTTCATGCGGTCCCAAAGCCAACCTTCGAGGTCACTGTCGGGGTGCGGATCGTAGTCGGCGCGCACGGGGCCCGCGAGCACGCCGAGGAGGAGAGGGAGCATCAAGCAGCGCTTCCATGTCATCTGATACGGTTTTCGGATCATGTCGGTCTCCTTGTCGAAGCTGATGCTTCGAGGAGACGCTATCGAGCTTCGACGCGCGCTGCTTGGAGACCACCTGAGCCGTGGCTGAAATCGCGCGGAAATCTCACGGCGTTCTGACCGGGAAATCCTCGCGCGCGGCCCGAAACTTTGGCAAAAAGAGGACGTGCAGCATTTTAGGCTCTAACCGCGGGGCATAGCCATGACCGACGCTATCGTGGTCTTGATCACCGCCCCCTCGGCCGACGTCGCGGTGCGCATCGCCCGCGCGGTGGTCGAGGAGAAGCTCGCCGCCTGTGTCAGCATCGTGAGCGGCGTGCGCTCGATCTATCGCTGGAAGGGTAAGATCGAGGACGACGCCGAGAACCTCATGCTCGCCAAGACCACGCCCGCGCTCTTTGCAAGCCTCCGTGATCGCGTCATCGCCTTACACCCCTACGAGGTGCCGGAGATCATGGCCCTCGATGTCTCTTTGGCGAGCGAGAAATATCTCGGCTGGCTCTTCTGCGAGGTCGGCTGATAGCACTGCTCATGTGGGTTGATCTCGCTCGGGTAGCGATGGGGGGTTTGGGGGGAGCTTTCGGCTCCCCCCACGTGAGGCGCGCGTAAGCGCGCCGGAACGCTATCAACCAACGTGACCGCCGCAGTGAGTTCGCGTGGCGGGCGCGCCAAAGCCCGACTAACATTCCCGCAGACGCCCTACCTCACCGCGGAGCCGTCGATGCCGGAAAGCTCGTGGCGTGTTCTCTTTGTGCTCCTTTTGGTCTCGGCGTGCACCGACCCGCTCCTAAACCGCCTCCCCGATATCTCCCCCGCCAACGACGACCCCTGCCTCGGCGCCGAGGCCCCGTCCGACCTTGGCGCCACGGTGTACGCGGACCGCGTCGAGCTCACCTTCGCGAGCACGACCGATGCGAGCTATCAGCTCGTGCTCGAGCGGCGTCGCGAGGGCGAGACCTTCGGCGTCCTCGAGCGCCTCTTGGGAGAGGCCCGCGCGTACACCGACACCTCGTGCATCGCAGAGAACAGCTTCTGCGAGTATACGCTCTACGGCGTGCGTCGTGACTGCCAGACCCCGAGCTCCGAGGTCCTGCGCGTCTACACCCTGCCCTTCGCCGCGACCGATCTTACGGCGGCGTACGAGCTTGGGCCCACCGCGCTCGACCTCACCCTCTCTTTTACCGACCTGAACGGGGGAAGCGTAGGCTACATGATCGCCCGGCGCGACGGAGCCTGTGCGCTCACCGCGCGCGAGGAGAACCTCCTGGCCGGCGTGACCTCATGGCTCGATCCGGCGCTGCCGTATGATAACGAATTCTGTTATATAGTCGCTGCCGTAGGTCCGTCGGGGGTGAGCGCGGAGGCGAGCTTGGTGGTGGGGCCCTGGCCCGTGCCGCCCTTGGTGCTCACGGCGACGGCCTGCGGTCCTGCGTGTGTCGAGCTTACCTGGGGCGACGCGAGCACCACCAACACGGGTTATCGCGTCGAGCGGTCGACGCTGCCCGAGGGGCCCTTCACCACGATCTCCACGGCGCCCTTAGGCCCCACCGCGACGAGCTACCGCGACGAGAGCGGCCTCGATGCCGGCTCGCGCTATTACTATCGCGTGGTAGCCGAGGGTGCTTACGCCGAGGGCGCGGCCACGGTCGCGGGTGACACCAGCGCCTTGCCCAAGCTGGCCTTCGAGGGTGCGCCCGCGCTCGATGAGGCCTGCGTGCTCACGGTCGCGGGCGGCGCGGTCTTCGACATAGAAAACGGGACGAGCTACGCGAGCGCCGAGGGGAGCTTCGGCGCGCTCGGCTCCGAGGTCATAGCCAGCGCCACGGGGCTTACGGGAGAGCTTACGAGCTTCGACATTGGGCCCTTC
>CAYXQW010000208.1:0-5609 GCA_964466695.1 uncultured Bdellovibrionales bacterium | reverse complement strand
AATGGCGGAAATAATGGGGCCGCTGGTAATATAGGTACGGGTCCTGGTGCAGGAGGCGGCGGCGCAGGTGGTAGTAGTAACACAGCTGGAAAAGGATATGCTGGTCAAGTTACCCTAACCTATGTCATTCCAACCGGTGTGAGATATGATGTAGGTTGTACTTGATATTTACAATTTATAATTTTGTGTTATAATTATAAAAATTAAAAGGAAGATGTGATGGAAAAATTTTGGCAGAAACCAATCAAGAAAACTCTATTTACTCTTAATATAAACGATGAATATGATAAGGAACTCACGGACCTTACATATCCTCTTCTTAAAAAATATGCACACAAAATGGGTGCAGAATTTCATGTTATCAAAGAAAGAAAGTTTCCGGAATATCCTCCAACCTATGAAAAACTTCAAATTTATCAATTAGCCCAGGAAATGGAAAATGATTGGAACCTTTTTATTGACTGTGATGCCCTTGTCCACCCCGATATGATGGATGTTACAACACTTGTTCCTTTTGATACCGTTGCTCATTTTGGTCATGATTTTGCATCAAACCGATGGAAGTATGATAGATATTTTTTGAGGGATGGAAGAAATATAGGTTCCTGTACTTGGTTTGTACTTTGTAGTTCTTGGTGTATTGATTTGTGGAAACCTATTGATGATATGAATTTGAAGGATATTGCAAACAATATTTTTCCTGTAAACTTTGAAGAAAATAGTGGTATTGAACCTATAAGATTGATAGAAGATTATGTTCTATCGAGGAATATTGCAAAGTTTGGATTGAAATATATTTCTGTCCATGATTTATTAAAAAAATACAATATTGATGGTAATAGTTATTTCTATCACCAATATGCAATGCCTACGGAACAAAAAATTGTATTGATAAAAAAAATGATGAATAATTGGAATATTGTATGATGAAAAATTTGTTAGCAAACGATACTGTACAAATAGAAATTTTGAATGCTTGTGTAAATCAATGTGCGAATTGTTCCCGCCATGTTGGCCATCATTCAAAACCATATTTTATGTCTTTTGATATTTTCCAGAAAGCGGTGGATTCCATGGTTGAGTTTCCTTTTATGACAGGAATTACCGGTGGTGAACCCTTGATCCATCCAGAATTTGAAAGTTTTTGCAAATATATTTCCTCAAAAATAGAGCCGGATAGATTGGGCCTTTGGACAACTTTTCCAAAAGGATACGAACATTACAGGGAAATCATTTGTAGCACTTTTGGTCATATCTTTTTGAATGATCATACAAGGGCAGATGTATATCACCATCCAGGCCTTGTTGCATCAAGAGAGGTTGTTCCATATGATGACATTTTATTTCAGTATGTTAATACCTGTTGGGCGCAAGCGGCCTGGAGCCCATCAATCAATCCCAAAGGTGCATTTTTTTGTGAGATAGCTGCGGCCCTTTCCATTCTATTTGAGGGAAGTGACGGCTGGCCTGTAACACCGAAATGGTGGTGGAGAACACCAAAAGATTATACAAGTCAAATTGAAGAATTTTGTCCTCAATGTGGATTTTGTGTACCTTTACAGAGAAGATCAAGTGTAGAAACGGTTGACGATATTTCCCCAGGAAACTTGGAAAGATTGAAAGATAAATCTCCGAAGATAAAAAATGGTAATTACATAATAAGTGATTTGAAGTTGATTGAAAAGAGATATGAACTACCTTTGGCGGCCTATAAGGATCTCAAATATCGAAATAAAATAGCTGATAGATATGGTATATTTTTGGTTTTGAATAATAAAAATTTTCTATCACCATATCTCAAAAAAAACTTCAATAAGGATAGTGTATGAAGATATTGGTAACCGGTGGTGGAGGATTTATAGGCTCTCATCTATGTGAGAGATTATTACAGGAAGGTCATAAAGTTGTATGTATTGATAATTTTTATACATCCTCTGTTGAAAATATCAAACATCTTATTAGCGATAAAAATTTTTCCTGTTTCTACAAAGATGTTACAAAACGATTTTCAGTAAAAGGTGTTGAAAAGGTTTATAATCTTGCAAGCCCGGCCGCTCCTTTACAATACAATTATGATGCTGTAAAAACAATAATGGCCAATGTTGTTGGAACCAAAAATGCAATTGATGTGGCCGAGGATATTCCTTTTATCCAATTTTCTACAATCCATGTGGAAGATTTATCCAAAAATTCTTGCTATGTTGAAGGTAAACGATGTGCTGAAATGATTGTGCAATCTTCAAATGTGAAAGGGAAGATATTGAGATTAGCCAATGTTTTTGGACCGGGAATGTCAGTTGATGATTCAAGGGTGATTCCATGTTTTATAAAAGCTGCTCTGCGAAATGAAGATTTATCTGTTTATGGAAATAGGGACTCTTTTATTTACATAGATGATTTGATAGATTATTTGGTTGAGGATAAGATGGAAGAAAATGAAACTATTTTTGGTTCTTATATGGTTTCCATTTTTGATTTGGCTAATAAGATTGTTTTACTTTCCAAATCAAAATCCAAAGTTTTGTTGACATCAAAAATATATCCTTATGTTCATGAAAAATTACCTCATTGGAAAGTATTGAAAGCAAGATTCAGTTTGGTCGAAGCATTGAAAAGAACAATAGAATATTATAGGAGAAAGATATGATAATATATCACCACCTCGGTCTTGGGGACCATATTTCCTGTAATGGTCTTGTGAGAAAGATTATTGATCCACAGCAAAAATACTTCCTTTTTTGTAAGCATCACAATGTTGCAACTGTGAAATTTATGTACCATGACCTTCCAAATCTCACTATTTTACCTGTTTCAAATGATGGAGAAGCTGTTAGAATTTGTAATGACAGATATATAAATGGTTGGGGTGAAAAAACCATAAGAATTGGATTTGAGAAGATGAACCAGCTTCTTGTATCATTCAATTGTAAATTTGATGTTGCATTTTATAAACAGATGGAAATTCCATTTGAAGAAAGGTGGAACAGTTTTTATTATAAGAGAGATAGATTGGATCAGGAAATGGAGTTGTTTTCCAAACTTGGATTGAAAGAAAAGGAAGATTACATATTTATCCATCATGATCCTAAACGAAAATTTGAAATACAGGAAAAATATTTTACCGGTAATATTGTCCAGCCTGTTGTTGGTTTGACAGATAATATATTTGATTATGTCTATATTATTGAACATGCAAAAGAAGTTCATTGTATAGATAGTTCTTTTTTATTGATGATTGATAGTTTGAGTAATTTTGACATACCGTGTTTTTATCATGCTTATGCGAGACATTGGGTATATACAAGTTGGGAAAAAGAATTGTTTTCTCCATCCATGTCCAGTAAGTGGAAAAGGATAGATGCATAAATATCCCCTTATATTTCAAAGGGGATATATATAAATTATTTCTTATGGCCTTTTTTGAAAAGTGGAAAACTCATCGGATCTGCCCAAAAATTTTTATTGATTCTGATTGTCTTTTCTTTTTTCATGATTTTTACCTCCATGGTATTTTATTGTGAAACCTAAAATATTTTTATTTGGATTGAATTCTTTTCTCATTTTCTCTTAACCTCTTTTATAAGTATATAGAGAAGAATTCTTTTGGAAACCATAAGAGAATTTATATAAATATGGTCAGAGAATTGATATTTTTGGTATGAGAGTTTGTCTTATGGATGAAAAAGAAATGTTATTTATGGATTTGACTGTGGATATTATGAGGGATTTAGGATATGATCTTGATTCCAATATACCAATATCAGCTGAATTTGTAAAAAAATTTTATCCTGTTGTTGAAAAAGCCTTTCAAGCAGGTGTAAAATCAACAATGAAAATGATGGAAATCCAGCAACAGAGAAACTATCTCAATGCAATTCCGGTGGATCTTTTACCACAAGCATAAGTTTACAAATCCTATAGTTTTTGATATAATATATTGTGAGGTGAGGTTATGATAATATTTATAAATATAATAGAGAGTAATCCGGGTACTACCAATACACCGGAAACAGGGAGGTGAAATACCTGCTGTCCTCTCAATCTTATTTATTGAGGTGAAGTCGTGAAACCTTACGGAATTATCTACAAAGTTACAAATAAAATCAATGGAAAATGTTATATTGGGCAAACGACAATGATGATAAAAAAACGATTTAAATATCATCAATCAGAATCCCGTAGAAATAAGACAAATTTTGTATTACATAAAGCTATGAGAAAATATGGTAATGAAAATTTTATTATTGAAGAAATATGTGAATGTAATAATCAAGATGAATTGAACAATATGGAGGAACACTATATTGTGGAATATGATACGATAATTGACCATCAAAAAGGTTATAATATGACATATGGTGGTGAGGGTGGTGGTAGAAGAAGTGAGACCACAAGAAAAAATATGAGTATTGCTCAAATGAAAGAAAAAAATCCAATGTATGGTAAAAATCGTCCAGATGTTGCATTGAGAAATAAATTGAATCCAATTTGTGGAGAAAAACATCCAATGTATGGTAAAAGGGGAAAGGATAATCCAAATTTTGGTAGAAAACACAAACTTGAAGAATTACAAAAAATGCGAGATTACATAAGAACGGATGATGAAAAATTTGAAATAAAAAATAAACTTAGCAAAAGTTTGAGTTATAAATGGGAAATTACCACTCCAAATAAACATATACTAATTGTGGATAATTTGAAAAAATTCTGTATGGAAAATAATTTAAATTATACATGCATGTCTATGGTAAATATTGGAATAAGACCACATCATCGAGGATACATATGCAAAAAATTATACCGATAAAACCGAAAATTTCAGGCCAAATGATTGTTTTTAATGCTGAATCCGTATTACCAAAAAATATGTTGACATTATGTATTGAAAATGCTCTTCCATATCTATCAGAAATGATAATTGTTGAAGGTGCAACAAAAGCCGGTGATGATCATTATTTTGATGGATGCACAGAGTTTTTTACAACTGACGGGAGAAGTCAGGATGGAACTATTGATGTTCTCAAAAAAATAGAACAAAAGTATCCAGATAAAATAAAATTGATTATTGGTGATGGTTGGTGGAATGGCAAGACAGAAATGTGTAACGCTGCTGCAAAAATAGCAACAGGAGATTATATTTTTCAAATTGATAATGATGAATTTTATCACCAAACTGATATGGAAAAATTGATTGGAATGTTGGAAGCATGGCAACCACATCAGGTTGAATTTTATGCCAATCACTTTTTCGGTGGATTTGATTATTGTATCGATGAAAGGGAACATGGGTGGGGGAACGATCCTCCATGGCGTAGAATTTTCAAGAATATTCCCGGTAGATCAAAGTGGTTGAGACACGAACCACCTGTTTATTCTGTTGATGGTTTTCCTAATGAACGTGGTTTTGTAATCAATCGGGATAAAACACTACAAGCTGGAATCAAACTGTTCCATTATGCTTATGTCCAGAAGTCACAGATTGATTTCAAGACCAAATTTTTCAACAATGATCAATATCCAATTTTATGGGAACAGTTTCAGAAAAATAAATCTACAAAAATATTTGGAAGCAATGTTTATCCATTTACTGGAAAACATCCAAAAATAAT
>CAYXQW010000207.1:0-5625 GCA_964466695.1 uncultured Bdellovibrionales bacterium | reverse complement strand
TCGCCTGCGCTCGCGGCTGCTCGATTACCTCCGGCGCTACTTCATCGAGCGCGGCTTCCTCGAGGTGGAGACGCCCATGATGCAGCCGCTCGCGGGCGGGGCGGCGGCGCGGCCGTTCATCACGCACCACAACACGCTCGACCTCGATCTCTATCTGCGCATCGCCCCCGAGCTTTACTTGAAGCGCCTGGTGGTCGGGGGCTTCGAGCGCGTCTTCGAGATCAACCGCAACTTCCGCAACGAGGGCATCAGCACGGTGCACAATCCCGAGTTCACCATGCTCGAGTTCTACCAGGCCTACAGCACGTATCAGGACCTGATGGACATCGGCGAGGAGCTGCTCGCGGGGGCGGCCATCGCGCTGCTCGGCACCACCGATTTTCGCTGCGGGGCGCAGAGTATCTCGCTTTCGCGGCCGTTCCGTAGGCTCACGATGCTCGAGGCGGTAGAGAAGCATGGCGGCCCCTCGGTCGAAGAGCTCCGTCGCCCCGAGGTCGCGATAGCCGCGGCCAAGGCTGCGGGCGCCGAGGTCGCCGGGCTCTCGCACGGCGGGGCGGTGATGTTCTTGTTCGAGCAATTAGCCGAGGACAAGCTCGTGCAGCCCACCTTCGTGTACGACTTCCCGACCGACGTCTCGCCGCTGTCTAGGCGCAAGGACGCCGATCCCTGGCTCGTCGACAGGTTCGAGCTCTACATAGGCGGGCGCGAGATCGCCAACGCCTTCAGCGAGCTCAACGACCCGCGAGATCAACAGGCGCGCTTCGAGGCGCAGCTCTTGGCCAGGCAAGGCGGCGACGACGAGGCGCACGCCATGGACGAGGACTATATCCGCGCGCTCGAGCAGGGCATGCCTCCCACCGGGGGCTTCGGGCTAGGGGTCGATCGCCTGATCATGCTGCTCGCAGGAGCGAGCTCGATCCGCGATGTGATCTTGTTCCCGCAGCTACGGCCCGCCACTTGATCTGGGCCTCGCTCATCCTCGCCGGCCTCGACGCCCTCCTGGTATGGGCTCTCTACCGGCCGGCCGCGCGCCGCGAGCTCTCGCTCGCGGTCGCGGGGGTGCTCTCGGCGGCCTTCTTGGGGCTCTTTGCGCTCTTGCGCTTCGGCTTCGTCCTCTTCGAGCTGACCTTGGAGCAAGACGGGACGCTCATCTTCGCGGTCGCCATGACGGCGCTGGCCGCGGGCGGCTTCGTCGCGGCCAGGCGCTGCCAGCGCATCCCGGGCCGTGAGCTGATGCTGGCCCTCTTGGTGGTGCTCGAGGCGGCGCTCGTCTTGGCGCTCCTTTCGGGCGCGCGCGGCGGCCTCTCGACGCCCGCGTTTCGCGCGCTGCTCATCGCGCCCGCGGCGCTACCCCTCGCGGGTTACTTCGGCGCTTCGCTCGGGTATCTCGCAAGCGGTCGAGCGGCCACGTTCGCGTCCGGCTACGAGACGCTCATCGCCCGGCGCTTCTTGCTCTCCAAGGCCTCGCCCGTCCTCTCCACGGTCACCACCATCTCTCTCGTCGGGGTGGCCATCGGGGTGTGGCTCGTCATCTTGAGCCTGGCCGTGCTCTCGGGCTTCGAGTTCGATCTCAAGGGCAAGATCATCGGCGCCAACGCCCCGCTCGCCTTGCAGCAGCCAAGCGGAGCGCCGTTCGTGCTCGATCGCGCCGACGCCGAGGTGGTCGCCGCGGCGCGCGACGTGGTCGCCCAGGGCTCCGTCGTGGAGGGGGAGGCGGCGATCGCGAGCTCCTCCAACTACTCCGGGGCGATGGTGTTCGGCATCGATCCCGCGCGCGCCGCGCGGGTGTTGCCCGTGCTCACGCAGGTGGTGAGAGGGAGCATGGAGCCCATCGCCCGTGAGCTTTACGAGGCGAAGGATGAGCGGCCTTCCGCCGCGCGCGCGGGCTTCTCTGCCCCGAGGCCGCTCGCGAGCATCGCCATCGGGATCGAGATGGCCAAGGGTCTGCACGTCGGGGTGGGCGACCGCGTGCGGCTCATCTCCCCCAACCTCGAGACGATAACGCCGCTCGGCCCGGTGCCGAAGTCGGTCACCTTCGAGGTGGCGGCGGTCTTCCAAAGCAAGATGTACGAGTACGACGCGCGCTACGCCTACGTGTCGCTGCCCGCCGCGCGCCGCTTCTTCGAGCTCGGCGCGGACGAGGTCACCTCGTTGCTCGTCGCCGTGCGCGACCCCGACCACGCCGACGTCGTGAGCGGGCGCATCACGAAGGCGTTGGCGGGGAGGTACGTCGGCCTCGACTGGAAGGGGCGCAACCAGACCCTCTTTTCGGCGCTCAAGCTCGAGCGCGTGGTGGCGTTCGTGGTGCTCGTGTTCATCATCCTGGTCGCAAGCTTCGCGATCGTGAACACGCTCACCATGTCGGTCATCGAGAAGAAGAAGGACATCGCCATCTTGAAGACCATGGGCGCGCACGACCGCGGCATCATGAGGTTGTTCTTGTCCCAGGGCCTCATTATCGGCGTCTGCGGCACTACCCTCGGCACCCTCGCGGCCTTGTTCACGGTGTTTCTGCTCGAGCGTTTTGGCTTCGCGATTCCGGGCGATGTCTACTACATAGACTCGCTCCCCGTGCACCTGTCGGTGTTCGACGTGGTGGCGGTGTTGTTGGCGGCGTTGTTGATCGTATGGGATTTCGCGGTGTTCCCGGCGCTCTCGGGGGCGCGGCTGGCTCCGGTCGAAGGGTTGCGGGATGGCTGAGCTGATTGCGGTTCGAGATTTGCACAAGTCCTATGAGAAGGGCGGCGCCATAATCCACGTCCTGCGCGGGGCGAGCTTCGACATCCAAGAGGGCGCGATGGTGTCGGTGGTCGGCGCCTCGGGCACGGGCAAGAGCACCTTGCTGCACCTGCTCGGCACGCTCGATTTGCCGGACGCGGGCGAGGTCTTGTTTCGCGGCCAGAGCCTCATGTCGCTCGACACCACGGCGCTGGCGGATTTTCGCAACCGCACGCTCGGCTTCGTCTTCCAGTTTCACCACCTGCTCGCCGAGTTCACGGCGCTCGAGAACGTGATGATGCCGGCGCTCATTCGTCGCGATGGCCGCGCCGAGGCCGAGGCGCTAGCCAAGGCTGCGCTCCTCGACGTGGGCCTCGGCCACAGGCTCGCGCACAAGCCCGGGGAGCTCTCGGGCGGCGAGCAGCAGCGGGTGGCGCTGGCGCGGGCGCTGGTCTTGAGCCCGGTCTTGGTCCTCGCGGACGAGGTCACTGGCAACCTCGACGAGCGTACGGGTGAGGAGATCCACGAGCTGCTCTTCGCCATCAACCGCGCGCGCGGCACGACCTTCGTGGTGGTCACGCACAACCGTGCGCTCGCCGATCGCATGGCCGTAAAGCTCGAGCTTGCAGGCGGCGTCGTGAGGGAGCGCGCATGAACAGGGGCCTCCTTGGCGCGCTGCTCTTCGCCTTGTGCCTCGGGGTCGCCACGGGCGCGTCGGCGGCGGGCGATATCATCACCGAGATCGTGGTCGAGGGTCTGCGCCGCGTCGAGCGCGACGCCGCGATAGGCGGCATCAAGAGCGAGGTGGGCGCGGTCCTCGACGAGGCGACGGTGACGCAAGATCTGCGTGCCGTCTGGAAGACCGGGCTCTTTCGCGACGTGCGCGTGGAGAAGCAGCGCGTGGCGGACGGCTGGCGCCTCGTCTTCGTGGTCGCCGAGCGGCCTTCGATACGGGAGGTCAAGTATGTCGGCCGCAAGAACGTCTCCGAGGAAGACGTAACTGGTGTGGTCGATCTCAAGCCCTACACGATCTTGAGCGTGGATGCCGTCACCAAGAACGCCGACAAGATAAGAGACCTCTACGTACAGAAGGGCTACTACCTCGCCGAGGTCGCGTCACGCATCGAGCCCGTCGATGACGCGCAGCTCGAGGTCGATGTCTACTTCGACATCGCCGAGAACGCCAAGGTCATAGTCAAGCAGATCTCGTTCATCGGCAACGAGCACCTGTCCTCCGAGTTCTTAAAGAGCGGCCTACAGACCCGCGAGGGTGGCGAGCTCTCGTGGCTCACCCAGGGCGGCACTTACAAGGAAGACCACTTCCAGACCGACGTTTTGCGCGTGCAGTCGGCCTACTACGATCACGGCTTCGTGACGGTGAAGGTCGGCGAGCCCATCGCCACGCTCTCGCCCGACAAGCGTCACGTCTACCTCGCGGTGGAGGTGACCGAGGGCGAGCAGTACAAGATCGGCGCGCTCGACTTCTCGGGCGAGGTCGAGCTCAAGAACGCTGGCGGCGAGGTGGTGGTCGACAAGGAGCGCCTGCGAAAGGCGTTGAGCATCGAGCAGGGCGAGCTCTTCAACCGCACCAAGCTGTTTGCCGACATCAACACCCTCACCGACATTTACCGCGACGAGGGCTACGCCTTCGCCAACGTCACCCCCAACTCCTCGATCCGCGCCGACATCAAGGAGGTCGATCTCGACCTCGCGGTGGAGCGGGGCGAGCTCGTCTACTTCGAGCGCATCGACATCGTGGGCAACGTGCGCACGCGCGACCGCGTCATCCGCCGCGAGCTCGATATCACCGAGGGCGATCGCTACAGCGCCACCGGCATCAACATCTCGAAGGCGCGGATCTTCGCCCTCGGCTTCTTCGAGACCGTGAACATCACCACCACGCGCGGCTCGCGCCAAGACAGGATGAACGTGCGCGTGGAGGTGAAGGAGAAGCCCACCGGCAGCTTCCAGCTCTCGGCGGGGATGTCGAGCGTCGAGAGCTTCATCTTGCAGGCCCAGATCTCGGAGAACAACTTCCTCGGCAACGGCTGGCTCGTGTCGCTCGCGGCGCAGCTCTCCTTCGGGGACTACGCCCGCAAGGTCGGCACCGTGCAGTACTACAACCCCTACTTCCTCGAGACCGACTGGTCGCTCGGGGTCGACGCCTACTTGAGCGAGCGGCTCTACCCCGAGTTTCAGCGCGACAGCCTGGGGCTCTCCCCGCGGCTCGGCCACCCGCTCTTCGACCGCGTGCGGCTCTCGGTCGGCTACACCATCGAGCGGCTGCGGATCGGCCTCGGCAGCTCCGAGGCCAAGGGCCAGGCGATGTACGGGCTGCTCGGCGAGGGCATCAACTCCGCGGTGAGCACCACCTTGTCGTACGACTCGCGCGACAACCGCCTCTTCCCGACCTCCGGGCAGTATCACGTCCTCGGCGTGGAGGTCTCGCACCCCGACATCGGTACGACGCCCGAGTTCGCGTACTGGCGCAACACGGTCGCGTTCCGCTTCTACAAGCGCATCCCATACTCGTGGGTGCTCAAGCTCAACGCCGAGCTCGGCGTGGTGGGCGGCTTCGAAGGGCGCGGGGCGCCGATCGGCGAGCGGTTCTTCCCGGGTGGCATCGACTCGGTGCGGGGCTTCGAGCTTCGCGGCCTCGGCCCCACGGTGCCGACGCTCACCTCCGAGAACCCGGCCTCGCCCGCCTCCGCCTTCGTGATGGGCGGCAACAAGCAGGCCATCTTCAACCTCGAGCTCGAGATCCCGCTCATCGAGGCGGCGAACCTCAAGGCGGTGCTCTTCGTCGACGCGGGCAACGCCTTCAACGACGACCAGAACTTCTTCTATATCGACACGCCGCGCGAGCTGCGGCCGACCGCCTACCTCAAGTACGCGGATCGCGAGATC
>CAYXQW010000206.1:0-5644 GCA_964466695.1 uncultured Bdellovibrionales bacterium | reverse complement strand
TAACCGCGACCTGCTGCTGCGTTACCACCGTGGTGGCGGTGGTAGTGGTGGTACTGCTCGTAACAGCGCTGCCTGGGACTATCGCCGGATTGCTCGAGGGAGGTTGTATAGCCACGACTTTTCTCCGTTTCAAAAGTTCAAAAGAAAGACAATATTCTCAAGTGATTTGGGGATAAATGCGAAGTTATAGTGCGGCGCCCTCCGAGCGGAGAAAACCGGCAGGTAAAGGTTAATACACCCGAGCCTTGGGCCTGGGTTATTTTTCAGCGCCTTTTTTGCGCGCCCTTGATGACGTCGATCTCGGTGACCCCGAGCTCCGCGATGAAAGACCTGCACTCGTGCACGGCCTCGCGCGCCTCCTGGCTCTCGGTGCCGCCGGAGACGAGGGCGAGAAAGTCCACCACCTCTTCGTAGACGCGCTGCTGGAGCTGCCTGCGCTCCTCGGCGAGCAGCTTCTCGCGCGCGGTGATGTCGGCCGAAAGCTCCTCGAGCTCCTCCTGCTTCTGCTCGAGGAAGAACTTGATCGTGGCCTTGCGCCGCTCGGCGAGGCTCGCGCGCGGCGGCGGCATCGCCCCGGGGGAGGTGCGCGCGGCGCCCGATGCCTCCTCCTTGAACGAGGCGATCACCTGCTTGGCGTCGCGCCCACCGCCAAGCGCCGGGTTCACGTCGAGGCTCTTTTTGACCAGCTCCTCCATGAGCTGGATGTCGGGCTTGCCTGCCTCGGCGGCCGGGCTCCCTGGGCGTTTATCGGGTCTTCTCAAAACCATGCGTAATTTCCTAACATGTCGTAGTCTCGCGTACCAAGCTCAAGGATGCGCGGTAATCGCGATGACGATGATCACGCTTCTATCCGATCCATAGTGCCAGAAGATGCGGTAGGCAGCGGGCGTACGATTCTCCGCGTATGCCTCGAAGATTTCCTCGCCGCGCGGCCCTTTAAGGCTGCTGAATTTGTGCGTGTTGAGGCCAGGGTGACGTGGGTTTGTCTCGAGCCGCCCCAACGCCTTGCGTACCGCTTTTAGGCGCTTGGCTGACCCCGGTTCTCGCTCGAGCGCGTCGAGATTGGCGCTCGCCTCGTCCGTAAAACAAAGAGAGAAGCTCATCACTCGTCGTCGGGATCATCGGCGTAGGTCGCGAAGCTGCCGCGCGCGCGGGTCTTCCCCGCGGCAGAATCGGCCAAGCCGCGACGAACACTCGCCAAGGTCTCCTTGTCGTCGAAGAGCCATTTCTCGCTCGCCAAGACCTCGGCGAAGGGCTCGAGCACGATGCGATGATGCTTGTCGACCATCACCCGAAAGCTGCTTATACCCTCGGCGAGCTTGCCGAGCGCAACACGACCCTTGGAGTCCGGCCGGAGAATTTTAGCGGTGAGCATAATTGCAGATTGCGCCCGTGGTGGGAAATAGTCAACAAGGAAAAGAGCTGCTATCCCACCGACGACAGAGACGTCGCAAACCTCAACCTCATCTTTGCAACCCGCGTCTCTTGTCTCGGTGGTTGTTTTTCGCGACAAGATAGCGCAGGCTTTGTCGCCTCATTTTATAGATGGAGATGGCGTGATGGCCGCGAAGAAGAAGACTGACTTGCGCGCGCTCTTGGGGTTTACAACCAAGGACTACGAGACCATGCTGTCGTTCGCGGCGGACGCCTATGGCAAAGGAGAGTTCCAAAAGGCCGAGACCATGCTCGTCGGGCTCATGGGCCTCGACGAAAAAGACGCCCGTCCGGTCAAGGTGCTCGCCTCCACCATGCTCCTGCAAGAGCGGCACCGCGAGGCCGAGGAGCTCTACGAGCGCGCCTATAAGCTCGATCCAAAAGACCCCTACACGCTCGTGGCGCTCGGCGAGCTCAAGCTCAAGCTGCTCAAGCTCGGCGAGGCCGTGCCGCTGTTCGAGGCGCTCTTTCGCGCCGACCCCCAAGGCAAGCACCCCGCCGCGAACCGCGGCCGCGAGCTCGTCAAGACCTGCTACCAAAACCTCGTAAAGAACGGGTAGCCGCCCATGCTCAACGGCATCTGGGTGGGGATGGTGCTCGCCGCGCTCCTTTTGGGAGCGCTTTGCGGCAAGCTCGATCTCGTAGCCAAGGCCGTGATCGACAGCGCGGCGGGGGCGGTCACGCTCGCGCTCGGGCTCTGCGGTATGATGGCGCTCTTTATGGGGCTCATGCGCGTCCTGCAAGAAGGCGGGCTGACCCGCGCCATGGCACGGTGGCTACGGCCTTTGATGGTGCGGCTCTTCCCCGAGGTCCCCGCCGAGCACCCAGCCATGAGCATGATGATCTTGAACTTCACCGCCAACATGCTCGGCCTCGCCAACGCCGCCACCCCCTTCGGCATCAAGGCCATGACCGAGCTCGACAGGCTCAACCCCCACAAGGGCAAAGCCACGAACGCCATGATCCTCTTTCTGGCGATCAACACCTCGAGCCTCGCGCTCTTTCCCACCGGCATCATCGTCTTGCGCGCGGCTCTAGGATCGGCGAGCCCGGCGAGCATCTTTCTCACCACGCTCGTCGCCACCCTCCTCTCCTCCACGGTGGCCATCGTGGTCACCAAGACCATGTTTCGCTTCACCAAGGCCAGAACTCTGCTCGCATCTTCGACGCCCGACGTCGACGCGCGCTCGACCGAGCCCGACGCCGCCTTGCGCGAGGCCCTGGAGATGGTCGAGCGCACACCGCCGCCAGCGAGCCGCGCGCGCCGCATCGTAGGCTACGCCCTCACCCTCGCCCTGCTCTTGGCCTCTGCCCTCGCCATCGCCGATCGCGCGCGGGAGGTGGGCCTCGGCATGGCCCTGCGCAACGCCGCGAGCAACTGGATGCTGCTTCTGCTCATCGCCGGCTTCGTGCTCTACGGCGTGACCCGCGGCGTCAAGGTCTACGACGCGGTGGTCGACGGCGGCAAGGAGGCCTTCGCGCTCGTCGTCCGCATCATCCCCTTCCTCGTCGCCATCCTGGTGGCGGTGGGGATGCTGCGCGCCTCAGGCGCGCTCGATCTCGCGATAGGTCTCGTCTCCCCGTTCACCACCCCGCTCGGCATCCCCGCCGAGACCCTCCCCATGGCCGTATTGCGGCCACTCTCGGGCTCCGGCGCCTACGCGGTGGTGGCCGAGACGATGAAGGTCCACGGCCCCGACTCCCTCATCGGCACCATCGTCAGCACCATGCAGGGCTCGAGCGAGACCACGTTCTACGTGCTCGCCGTCTACTTCGGCGCCGTGCAGGTACGGAACACCCGCTTTACGATCATCCCCTGCCTCATCGCCGACGCGACGGCGATGCTGGCCTCCGTGTGGGCTTGCCGGCTGCTGCTCTTCTGACTATTTCCGCGTCGCGATCAACACCGCGCCATAGATCGCGCGACCACCTCGCGACGGATCCTCGACGGCGTGGAGCCCGACCCCGAGCACCGTGCCCGTGGCGCGGATCTCGGCGTGCTGCGCGAGGCACGTCGCCTCGGCGCACACACCACGCACGAGGTGCAAGCTCGACAGACCTGCAAAGAGCGGCGCCAAGAGCGCGCGCTCCTCCGCCTCGCCGAGCGGGCCGCCGCCCTGCTGCGCGAGCGCCACAGCCACACGCGCGGCCGCCTCGTCGAGCTCGACGTCGGCGAGCAAGGGCTCGAGCCCAGCCCCCGCGCGCACGTCATCGATCGCCGCGCCAAGCGCGCTCTTCGCCTCCTCGAGATCGAAGGGCGGCGGTGCGGCCTCGGGCGCGGCGACCACGACGGCGCGCTCGCGTTCCTCGTCCATGCGGCGATCGACCTCTTGGTGCGAAGCCTCAAGGCGCGCGGCGCACGCCGCCATCGATGTCACCATCAAAGACAAAAAGAACGTTCGTCGCATGCCAGAGACTATAAGGGCCCAGTGCGGAATAAGTCGACCGTCCGCACCGGGCCTAACCGCACCGCGGGTGGCAGGAGTCGATAAAGCCACACCCGAGGGCGGCGCAGACCTCGCGCGGTTGGCCGCGCGGATCTCTTAGGGCGACCTCGAGGACACGCCGCGCGAGGTCTCTGCGCATTTCTAAGCTCACGCGGTGCTCGGACACCTCGGCGCTCTTCAAGAAGACGACGCGGGTGCGGATCGTCCCCTCTTCGCCGCACAGCGCCGCCGCCGCCAGGGCGTAGAGCTCGAGCTGCAAGCGATAGCCCGCAGCCTCTGGCTCGCTTTTCTTCGCGTACTTGAAGTCGAGCACCACGGGGCCTTCCTCGTCGAGGTAGAGGAGATCGAATTGACCGCGCACGCGCACGGAGAGCTTGGGCGACAAAAGCTCGTGCACGAAAGGCAGCTCGTGCCGCCGCGCTGTCTCTCCGAGAGCGAAGACCTCCGTCCACGTGGGTGAGCGGAGAAACCAGCCGAGGTGCCGAGTCATCTCGGCCACGACGGGATCCGAGCTCTCGCAGCCGAGCTCCACTAGGCGCTCGACCACGAAGGCTTCGGGAGCGGACGCGGGTGCGGCGTGGGCGAGCGCCTCGAGCACCCCGTGCACGAGACGCCCCTCGGCGAGCGCGCTCTCGCCACCGCCCATGATCTTTTGCCGCGGCTCCTCGAGGCGAAGCTCGTGGCGCAGAAAACCCCGGCGCGGGCACTGCAAGTAACTCTCAAGCTCGGTCACGGCGAAGCTTCGGCGCGCGGGCGCAATCTCGACGGGGCTCATGAAAGACGGCGTCTCGACCGCGTCCGACTGACGCACGAGGCACGGCGGCGCATCCTCTCGATCCTCATGCAAAACTAAGACCCCGGCGGATGTGGCCTCCTCGCGCCAGGGCGCAAGGTGCGCCGAGAAGCTGCCGGCCTTACCTCCCTTCTCGGAGCCGCAAAAGACGATGGCCCGGCGCGCCCGCGTCACGGCGACGTAGAGCAGCCGACGAAGCTCGGCCTCGGCGTCCCCCTCCGACTCCCTCTTGACCTCCAAAGCAGCGAGGCCATCCGCGAGCTTGCCATGAACACGCGGCCGCATGACGATGCCGTGCCCGCGCCCGTAGACGGCACTCGCGTTATCGCTCGGGCTCTTGTGCCAAAGATCCGCGAGCAGCACCACGGGGAACTCTAGCCCCTTCGCCTGATGCACGCTTCCTATCACCACCGCGTCGACACCAGTGCCGACGGACATGGGCGCGCGCATCTCCTCATCGATCCGGCGCGTAAGCTCGCGCGTAAAACACGCGACCTCGGGGCCGCGCTCACGATCGAGCTCGTAAGCCATAGAGAAGAGCCAGTCGAAATATCGCGCCCGCAAGAAGCTCCCGGGCAACGCCGCGTACGCCGCCTCCACCTCCAGAAGCTCGAAGACCCGCCGCAAGAGCTCGGCCGACGACAGCACCTTGGCCTCCGCCCAGAGCTCGGGCATCACCTCGCGGATGCGCGCGACCACCTCGACGTCGGAGGGCCCGAGCGCCTCTGCAAAAAGCTCGCCTTTGCACAACGCGGCGAAGCTCCCAGGCTCGCCCAAAAGCCGCAACAAGCCGCTATCCGAGAGGCCGAACAAGGGAGAGCGCAAAGCCGTAGCCGCCGACAAGCGGTCCTCGGGATCTACAACCCAGCGCAAGAGCGCCGCGAGATCCGACACCTCCGGCCTCTTGGAGAGCGCCTCCTTCCCGGAGATCACCACGGGTAAATCGCGCGCAAAAAACGCCTCCGCGTAC
>CAYXQW010000205.1:0-5647 GCA_964466695.1 uncultured Bdellovibrionales bacterium | reverse complement strand
GTGCAGCACGAAGTCGAGGTGCTCGCCAAAGAGCGCGGTGAGCGTATCGTGGTCGAGCTCCGGGGGGGTCTGATGACAGTGCATGTGCCGGTTCAAGCAGGCGATGCTCGTGCAGTGCTTCGAGACCGCTGTGAGATCGTGCGACACCATGACGATGGCGAGACCGAGCTTCTCTTTGAGCTTGGCGAGGAGGTTGAAGAAGGCCTCCTCCGAGGCCTGATCGATGCCGGTGGTGGGCTCGTCGAGCAAGAGCAGGCGCGGGTGTGAGGCGAGGGCGCGGGCGATGAGCACCCGCTGGCGCTGGCCGCCCGAGAGGTGGTCGATGGGCCTCGCGGCGTGCGCGGCGAGCCCGACCTCCTCGAGCATGGACATGGCGTAGTCGCGGTCGGCGCGACCGAGCGGGCGGAAGAGACCGCGCAGGGCCACGCGGCCCATGAGCACGACATCGTGGGCCGTGGCCGGAAAATCGCGCGCGCTCGTGTCTCCTTGGGGGACGTAGGCGACGAGGTGCCGTTTTGCGCCGAGGGCGGCCGGAGACTCGCCGAAGACCTTCACCTCGCCGCGCGAGGGTCGCGAGAGGCCGAGCAGGAGCCTAAGGAGCGTGGTCTTGCCGCCACCGTTCGGGCCGATGACGCCGACGAACTCGCCTTCGCCAACCTCGAAGTCTACCGCCTCGAGGATCTTGCGACCCTCGATCTCGTAGTGGAGGTCTGCGACCGCGATCGGCTTCACGGCGCCGGGCTCGCGAGCGCGTCTGCGAGGTTTACGAGGTTTTTGCGCATGAGCTCGAGATAGGTCCCGGTCTCGGGGGTGGCGCCGAGCGGATCTATGACCCCGACCTTTATCCCCGCCACCAGGGCGAGCACCTCGCCCATGCGCGGACTGAGCTGCGGCTCGACGAGCACGGCCGCAGCGCCGAATTCGCGGATCTTGGCGACGAGGCTCGCGATATGCCGTGCGCTCGGCTCTTTTCCCGGCGACTCCTCGATCACCCCGACGATCTCGATGCCGTACCTTCGCGCGAGGTAGGGGTAGGCGTCGTGGAAGACCACCACCCGCCGCGCGCCGAGCGCGCCGAGCTCTCGCTTGTAGCTCTCATCGAGCGCGCTAAGCTTCGCCGTGTAGACTTCGGCGTTTTGGCGATAGACCTCGGCGCCCGCAGGATCGAGCTTTGTAAGCGCGCCCTCGATGTTCGCGACGATGGTCATGGCCGCCACGGGATCGAGCCAGACGTGTGGGTTGTACTCGAGATCGTGATCATGATGGTGGTCGCCCGGCGTCAGGGGGATGAGCGTGATGCCGCGCGAGACCGTCACCACCTCGAGGCCATCGCCCCGCGCCGCCATGACGAGCCTGTTCGCGAAGAGCTCGAGGCCGAGGCCCACCTCGAAGAACACGCGGGCGTCGCCCATGACCATGAGCTCGGCGGGGGTGGGCTCGAAGGTGTGGGGGCTCGCGCCGGGAGGGAGCAAGGTCTCGACCTGCCAGCGGTCCTTCGCCACCTCGCGCACGAGATCGGCGATGGGCGCGATCGAGGCGACCGCGAGGGGCGCGGCGCGCGCGGGCGGCGCCGGCCGCTCGAGCCGTGTCAAGGCGCCGAGCCCCACGAGCACCGCGAGGGCGAAGATGACAAGCGGGAGCCTACGCCTCATCAGCGGCCGCCGCGCACCCAGAGGACGTAGGCGCTCTGATCGCTCTTGGGCGTGTCACTAAAGGCATAGCCGTCGGGCATCCGCACGACCCAGGCGTTGGTGGTGGGGTCTGATTCGCTCACGACGACGGTGGTTGAGGACCAGTAGTCGCTGGCGCTGAGCCCGCTGAAGCCTTGCGCCTCGAGCGACGCGATGCCCGCGTTGCCCTCCATGCCGTAGGAGACGAGGCTCGAGAGCTCGTTGCGATTTGGCAGTCGCCAGTCGCTGTAACCACCGTAGCTTATATCGTTTAGGCACTGCACGTAGGCGAGGGCTTCATCAAAGGTGCGCGTGACACTGGGCGGCTGATCGCTGCACCCTTGAACGATGAAGGTCGAGAGATCTCTCCCCCATGTGAGGCCGGTGAGCTGGTCGAAGATGAGGTCGCCCGCTGTGGCAAAGCGCGGGTCGGGCCAGTCGAGGCCGTCGCTCGCGGTTTGCGAGGTGCTCGGGATGGCCGAGCCCATGTCGGCGTTCGTGCGCACGGGCCAGACGTAGACGTAGACGTAGAGCGAGCTATCCTTGTCGGTGTACTGGATCGCTCCCCTGTTGAATTCCACCGTATAGGCATAGTTCGCCGAGTGGTACTGGTGGCTCGTGGAGGTCCAATACGAAGACGTCATGACGCCCCCAAATCCCTGATCCTCGAGCCAGATGGCGTTGTTCTCCACGCCGAGATTTACGAGCGAGGCGAGCTCGCTCACGCTCGGAAGCCGCCAGTCGTTGTAGTTGAGGTAAGAGTTGTCGTTCAGGCAGTCGATATAAGCGAAGGCCTCGGCGAAGGTGAGTGTTTCGGCCGCGCTACAGGTAGCATCGATGCTCGCAGAAGGCGCCCACTCGAGGCCGGTTTGCAGATCGAGGAGGGGGCCTCCCGTGGGGAGCGATGGAGGTGAGATGAAGCGCTCCCCGGCCCACCTGACCCCTCTTTGCAGGGCCCCGTCTTGACCCGTCTCATTCACGCCGCAGTCGACGACACCCGCCTCGCCGTAGCAGTTTTCCTGCAAGGTGGCGGCGACGCCCGTCTTGCCGCGCGCGGCGTCGACGTCGAGGATGCCGAAGCACTGATAGCCGGGTTCGTCGTACAGGTAGTACTGCACGCCGAGCATGGCGCTCGCCGTCGCGTCGTTAAATAAGGCCTCGCCCGCGACCGTAATGGTGCCATCACCGTGTTCATAAGACCCCTGCCAGAGCATACGTTCTTCGAAGACCACGCCCTCGAACTGGTGCTCCCCGTCGTCGATTATGGCAAGGCACCCGTCTTGCGTGAGCGTCGAGATGCGATGCACGGGAAGGTCTTCGCTGCACGTAGAGATGCCCGTGACGAAGATCTCGATGGAGTTCCAAAGACCCTCGACGTTCGGGCAGTCCTCGATCGACCGACAATCGCCGTCGAGGCAGAGGTGTTCCGTGCCGCACGCGGTGCCATTTACTACCGGCGTGGTCGCGCAAACCGGCAGGTCGCCGTCGCAAACGATCACCCCGGTGTTGCAAGCATCGGTCTCGCAAGAGGCGCCCGACTGGCACGAGCAGACCCCGCTTAGGCAGACGCGGTTCGCGCCGCACGAGGTGCCGTCCTCAAGGAAGTCGCCGGTGCCCGTGCACGCGGGCGCGCCGGTGTCACACGAGATCACACCCACGTGGCAGCCGCCGATGACGCAGCTCTCGCCTTCGGCGCAGACGCACGCGCCGGCGATGCACTCCATATTGGTGCCGCATGAGGTGCCGTCGGCGAGCGGCGCCTCGATACAGGTAGGCACGTTATCGAGGCAAGAGACGGTGCCGCTATGGCAAACGCCGGCCGCGCAAGCAGCCCCCCCGGTGCAGGTGCAGACCCCCGCCTGACAGGAGAGGTTCTCGCCGCAGCTTTGTCCGTCCGCGACCGAGATCGCGACGCACACGGCCTCGCCGCTCGTGCAGGAGATGGCACCTCGCATGCACGGATCGGAGACCTCGCAGGCGGCGCCCTCCTCGCATGGCTCGCCGGAGGTCTTGTCGTTCTTCGTATCGCCGCCGCAGCCCGCAGAGAGCAGGGCGATGGCGAGCAGTTTTCCACGCACGACGAGGCTCGAGCGAATTTCGTGGGAGAAAGAGCGCATGTTCGACTCCTTTAGAATCGTGAGGCAAGTGCTGTAGCAAAAAGGAGTGGGCTTGGAAACGCGCCATCGACCTGCTAGCTTCGCTCGCGATATGCACGAAAATTTACACGTCGTAGTGATCGCCGGCGGTCTCGGCACGCGCTTTTGGCCGCTCTCCCGCCGGCGCCTGCCCAAGCAGCTCCTCACGCTCGGGGGCGACGAGAGCTTGCTCGCCGCCACCTTCTCGCGCCTACAGCCGCTCGTAGAGCCCGCGCGCTGGTGGATGGTGGTGAGCCGCGATCAGCTCGACGCCTCGCGCGCGGCGGCGCCGCTCGTGCCGGAGGAGCAGGCCCTCGCAGAGCCGTGCGGTCGCAACACCGCGCCCGCGATCTGCCTTTCGGCGCTCTACCTCAAAGACCGCGACCCTGACGCGGTGATGGTCATCCTGCCGGCCGACCACCACGTGGCCGATCACAAAAAGCTCAGCGAGGCCATCACGAAGGCCGCCGCGGCCGCCACCGACGGCGTCATCGTCACCTTGGGCATCACCCCCACGGCCCCCGCCACAGGCTACGGCTACATCGAGCGCGGCGAGGCCGACGCCGAGATCCCGGGCGTGCTCACCGTCAAGCGCTTCGTCGAGAAGCCCGATCACGAGCAGGCAGAGCGCATGCTCGCGGCCGGCACCTACGACTGGAACGCCGGGATCTTCGTCGCGCGCGCGAGCACGATCCTCGCCGAGACCGCGCGGCAACTGCCCGCGATCTACGAGGCCCTGCGCGAGGCTCACGCCGCGCCCAAAGGCGGCGAGGCCCTGCGCGAGGCCTACGCCAGCATGGCGAGCGCGTCGTTCGACTACGGCATCATGGAGCACGCCGAGCAGGTGCGCGTCGTGCCCGTCGAGTGCGGTTGGTCGGACGTCGGCAGCTTCGATCAGCTCGAGGCGATCTTCGGCCGCGACGAGGACCAGAACGTCAAGCAAGGCAAGGTGATCGCGATAGACTCGAGAGGGTGTGTCCTGCGCGCGGGGCCGGGCCAGGTGCTCGCCACGGTGGGGCTGCGTGACGTGGCGGTGATCCAGACGGGCGACGCCACCCTCGTGGTCGCCAAAGACCGCCTGCAAGACATTCGTGAGGTCGTCTCTCGCCTCGGAGAACAGGGATGCGAAGAGTTTCTCTAGCCTTTCTCTCTAGCATCATGGCGCTCGCGGCGCACGCCGCCACCACGACGCCGCCGCGCTCGGGCTCGGTGCTCGACAGCGGCAAGCTCTTGCCCGCGCCCACAGACCTCCGCGGTGAGGCCGAGCTCTTGCGCGACGCCGAGCTTACGACGCACTTCTCGCGCCTCGCCACCTTCGACGTCATCGCGAGCCTGGCCTCGCGGCAAAAGCACCTCGAGCTCGCCGAGAAGGTAGAGCAGGTGCGCCGCAAGGAGGTGCAGAGACATCAACGCGCCATGATCGCGGCGCGAAGCTCGACGCTGGCCGTCGGCCCGCCACCCAAGATCACGTCAGATCGCGCCGGCGCCGCGGTGAGCGCCCCGCCCGCGCCGGAGGAGCTCACGCTCTTGCCCGACAGCGTGCCGGTGGGGGTCCCCTTCGCCGCGAGCGTCCCGGCGGCGCTCGCGGAGGTCACGCAAGCGGGTCCGGCGCCGACCAAGCGCATCTACCGGGCCGCCTTCGAACGAGCCCGCAAAACCATAACCGCCGACAACGCGAGCGACGAGTTGCGCGCGCTCGCCCGGCAAATCGATAAAGAGAGGCAGAATTATCCATGAAGCTCGCGGTTGGCATAGACCTCGGTGGGACCACGGCGCGCGCCGCCCTGGTCGACGAAAACGGGACGATCGTCAAGGCAGGCCGCGAGGTGCTGCAAAACAAGA
>CAYXQW010000204.1:0-5674 GCA_964466695.1 uncultured Bdellovibrionales bacterium | reverse complement strand
TTTCATATTGACAGAAAAGATACGTATTTATAGTCTATCTGTCATTATGAATATCTTGCGAGACAGTGAGCTGGTTCGCAAGCTCACCACAGCTCAACGCGGGGTTTTCTCCCGCTCCGATCTCCGAACGATGCTCGAAGAGAGGCATCCGGCGGCCATGGTGCGTCGTCTCCATGCGCTTGTGCAAGCCCGGATCCTCGAGCGCTTCGTTCGCGGATGGTACGTGACACCCGGGTCCTTTGACTTGCCTACGCTGAGTCAGAGAATCGCGCCCAGCTCCTATGTCAGTCTCGGCTCTGTGCTCGCCACCGAGCTCATCGTTGGTACCGCACCAGCGCGCGAGCTTTGGGCGGTGAAGTCGGGGCGTAGCCGCATCTATCGCGGCGCTGGTTGTCGCATTGTGCACCTCGGCGCAAGTACACACCTACTATTCGGTTTCCAGGTGCGAGAGAGCATTCGGTGGGCCACCCCAGAGAAAGCGCTCCTCGATACGCTCTACTTCCACCTGCGAGGTCAGCGCTATCCGTTCGATATCTACTCGGACCTCAACTTGCACCGCATCGACCGAGCTTGCTTGCGAGGCTATCTGCGCCACTACCGCAACCCCAAATTCTCGGTGTTTGTCCAAAGGATGCTCGATGCCCGCTAGCAAACCTGCGCAACCCACTCGTCCAGCCACGCGTGAAGGCTGATTGATCACAAGTTTCTCTTGCATTTCGGCATTGTTCATCCGGCGCGGGTTTTCTCTCACGTCAGCTCTGGATGCCCGTTTTCACGGGCATGACGAGGGTTTTTGATGTCCAGCAAAAGATGTGGCCAATCATGAGACTTCCGCGGGAATGACGCAGAGTTACACACCCCCCAGTCGTCATGCCCGCGAACGCGGGCATCCAGAAAGCCCCATGAAAGTGATCGCGTAGCGAGTTGTGATCAATCGTGAGGTTTGAAAACCCGCCCCTACGGGTCGTTTCAATCCACGACTCGGTACCCTACGATCGAGGTTGAGAGCGAGACACCCGCATTACCAAGGAAACGAGCTGATGCCGTCGGCGACAGCGCTTATCTCTTCGTCCAAAAGCTCCGCGCAGATGGGCAAGGCGAGGCTTTTGCGCGCGCACTCCTCGGCCACGGGGAAGGCGTCGCGCGCATAGCCGAGCGAGGCCATGGCCGCTTGATCGTGGATAGGCACGGGGTAGTAGACGGCGGTCTCTATGCCGCGCTCGCAAAGGTGGGCCTGCAAGGCGTCGCGCCGGCCGGGGACGCGGATCACGTACTGGTTGTAGACGTGCCGGCCGCGCACCGCCGCGGGCAGCTCGATGGGCGTCGTGCTCTCGACGCTCTCGCCTCGGCACGAGGCGCAGCTACCGGAGGCGCGCGGCGCCGCGATCCCCGCCGAACCGAGCTTCTGCGCATAGAGCGCGGCGTGAGCCTCGCGGCGCTTGGTGTACTGCTCGAGGCGCGCGAGCTTGACCGCGAGCAGCGCGCACTGGAGGGGGTCGATGCGGAAGTTGCCGCCGAGCAGCCGATGATCGTAGCGGCCGAAGTCGCCGTGGACGCGGAGCGCCCGGCAGGTCGCGGCGAGCGCGTCGTCTCGGGTGACGAGCAGGCCGGCGTCGCCGAAGCCGCCGAGGTTCTTCGAGGGGAAGAACGAGAAGCAGCCGAGGTCACCGATCGTGCCCACCCGCGCGCCGGCGTACTCGGCGCCGATCGCCTGGCAGGCGTCTTCAATCACGGGCAGGCCATGCTCCTTGGCGATCGCCAAAAGCTCCGACATCGCCGCCGCCTGCCCGAAGAGGTGCACGGGCAGCAAGGCCTTGGTCTTCGGGGTCACCGCCGCCGCCACGGCCGCGGGGTCTACGTTGAAGCAGCGCGGGCAGCTATCGACCAGCACGGGCTTTGCGCCGAGGCGCATGACGACGCTCGCGGTGGCGAAGAAGGTGTAGGTCGGCAAGATGACCTCGTCACCCGGCCCGACGCCTATGGCCGAGAGCGCGATGAGGAGCGCGTCGGTGCCGCTCGAGACCCCGATGGCGTGCTCAACGCCGAGGTAAGCGGCGCACGCGGCCTCGAAGGCCTCGACCTCGGGGCCGAGGATATAGCGGCCGCTCGCGAGCACGCGCCGCGCGGCCTCCTCGAGCTCTTCTGAGAGCTCCGCGTAGGTACGCTTGGGATCGAGCATCGCGACTTTGGTGATGGTCATGGGGTTGGCTCTCTTGTCGGGTGCGCGCCGGGTCGCGGGTATCGTCGATAGCACCACGAGGGTGGGCTCGCCATACCCTCCGGCCGATATCGCGGCTTGCACGAAGAAAAGCGGCGTGTCAGTGAATAGCCGGTGGGTCAACTCGCCTTCCTCCATCCCGCGCTGCTCGTGGGTTTGCTCGCCGCCGCGCTGCCGGCCATCATCCATTTGATCGGCCGCCGCCGCGCGCCCGTGATCAATTTCTCGGCGATGGAGTTCTTGCTCGCGGTGAACCTGCGGCTCGCGCGCCGCGAGCGGCTGCGACGTTTTTTGCTGCTCGCGCTGCGCACGCTCGCCATCATCGCGCTCGTCGCCGCCGTCGCGCGACCCATACGCGAGCGGCCCGCGGCCGCGGCCACGGCGAGCAAGCGGCGCGCGATCATCGTCGACACCTCGTCCTCGATGGCCTACAGGCTCGGCGCGGCGCGCCTCTTCGACAACGCCAAGAAGCTCGCGCTTGCGGCCATCGCCGAGCTCGAGCCCGGCGACACCGTGGCCTTGTTCGCGGCCGGCCCCAAGGTGCGTGCGCTCCTCCCCGCGCCCACGAACGATCTTACGGTCGCGCGCGCCGCCATCGCCGAGCTCAACCTCGACGGCGGGGTCGCCGATATGGGCGCGGCGCTCCTCGCCGCGACCGAGGCGTTCGGTGACACCAAGACCCCCGTCATCATTGAGGTGGTAAGCGACCTTGCGCAGAACAGCTTCCGCGCGCTTGCCCCCATGGCGCAAGATCCCCTCCCCGAGGTGCGGCTCCTCGACGCCGCCAAGAGGCGACGGCCGGCGGCGCTCGGCAACGTGAGCATCGAGGGGGTGCGCGTGGAGGTCGACAAGACCTCGCACCTGACGCGCCGCTTCGTCGTGACGCTGTGCAACCATGGCGAAAAGCCCATCACGGGGCGCACGCTCGAGCTTGTCATCGACGGTGAGGAGCGCGTGCGCGGGCACCTCGAGCTCGCGCCGCGCGCGACAAAGGAGAAGGTGTTCACCTACGCCTTCGCGCGACCGGGCCGCTTCGACGCCGAGGCGCGCCTCGCGCCCGCGGACGACGATGGTTACGAGGACGACGACCGCTACTTCTTCGGCGTCATGGTGGCGCCCGAGGTGCGGGTCCTGGCGATCAACGGCGACGTGGGCGCGGCGCCCTACGACGACGAGCTCTTCTTCTTCGAGCGCGCCTTGGGCGCCGTGCGCCCCGGCGATCCCCGCTTCGAGCTCGTGGTCGTGAGCGCCTTCGATCTGCTGGCGTCGGACTATGATTTTTCGCGCTTCGACGTCGTCGTCTTGGCCAACGTCGCGACCTTGCCGGCCGCGCGGACAGCTCGCATCGTAGAGCTCGTCGAACGCGGCGGCGGCCTGCTCGTGACGCTCGGCGCCAAGGTGAAGTTCGAGCAAGCCAACACGACCTTCGGCGCGTTGCTCGCGCATCCTCTGCGAGATCTCTATCGCGCGCGCGACGAAGACGCCGGCACGCCGTCCGTGCGCATAACCGAGGTCGACTGGGACCACCCCATAATGCGCGAGCTCGGGAGCGCCACCGAGGAGTCCTTACGCGCCTCGCGAACCACGAGCTACTTCAACCTCGATGTCGGCGCCGAGCGACAGGGCCGCGCCATCTTGCGCTTCGACAACGGCGCCCCGGCGCTCCTCGAGGCGCGGCAGCGCGGCCCGGGGCGCGTCATGTTGCTCACCACCAGCCTCGATCGTGACATGAGCGACCTGGCTCTCTGCAGCGCCTTTCCCGCCTTGATGCAGCGCACCGTGCGCTACCTCGCCCGCGCGCTCGACACGCACGATCCGCGCGAGCTGCGCCAGCACGGCGAGCTTACGCTCGTCTTGCCGACTACGGCCGACGGCGTGAGGTTTACGAGCCCGAGCGGCGAGCCGCACGTCTCGCGGGGCGCGGGGCGAGTCGTGATCGCTGGACTTGGTGAGGTCGGCTTCTATCGCGCCGAGCTCGAGGAGGCGGGGGCCTTGCGGCGCGCGCGCGACTTCGACCTCGCGGTCTCGTTCGACACACGCGAGTCGGACTTCTTGCCCGTGAGCACGGCAGAGATCGCAGCCGCGCTGGGAGAGGGCCAGGGCGGCGAGGAGATCGCGGTCTCGCTCGGGAGCACGGCAGGCGAGGACGCCGCCGCCGCGCGCGGCTACGGCTCGATGCTGCTCTTGTTGGTTTGTCTTTGCTTCGTAGGCGAGGGCGTCTTGGCGGCGCGGGGCTGAGCCTTATTACTTGGCGGACTTGGCCGCGGGGGCGTCGCCGAAGAAGGCCGCGCGCGTGGGAGTCGTGCCGCGGTTTTCGAGCTGATTCTTGCGCTTGCGCCCCATCTTGTGGGTCTTCAAGCGAACGCGGGTCATGTAAATAGTCGTAAGTGAAGCCACGGCTGCTCTCCTTTGCGTACCTTTGCGCGACGAGCGCCCCCAAAACACCATCTGGAGGCCTCCTGTCAAGGGTGTTTCGCGTCAGCAGGCATCATAGACATGATCGGCATTGACACCCGCGCGTGGATCTCATAGGTGAGCGCCCCCAAGTCGAGAGGTAAGTCATGAAAGAGGGTATCCATCCAGAGCTCTTGGCCGCGCGCGTCGTCTGCGCCTGCGGCAACACGTTCGAGACCCGCTCCGTGCGCGGCGACTTCAAGGTCGACATTTGCTCGGCTTGCCATCCGTTCTTCACCGGCAAGCAGAAGCTCCTCGACACCGAGGGTCGCGTGCAGCGCTTCAAGCGCAAGTACGGCCGTTAGAGATCTCTTTCGAGGTCCCGCCCGCGGCGAAGCCTCGCCGCTGATTGGCCGACATGCTGCATAAGCTCGAACAGGTAGAGCAGCGCTTCGAAGAGCTCACCACCAAGCTTTCCGATCCCGATATCATCACCAGCCCGGCGCGGCTGCGCGACGTGGGCAAGGAGCACCGCGAGCTGCAGGTGGTGGTGGAGGCCTATCGCGAGCTCAAGCGCCTCGAGGCAGAGCTCGCCGCGACCGAGGAGCTTCGCGCGAGCGAGCAGGACGCCGAGCTTCTGGCCATGGTCGCGGAGGAGGCCACGCGACTCTCGGGCGAGCGGCGCGCGCTCGAGGAGCGCATCAAGATCTTGCTTTTGCCCAAGGACCCGGACGACGACAAGAACGTCTTCCTCGAGATCCGCTCGGGCACCGGCGGCGACGAGGCCTCGCTCTTCGCCGGCGAGCTCTTCCGCATGTACGCGCGCTACGCCGAGACGCACAACTGGCGCCTCGAGGTCATGTCCTCCTCGCCGGGGGCGCGCGGGGGCTTCAAGGAAGTCGTCGCCATGATCTGCGGCCAGGAGGTCTACTCGAGCCTCAAGTTCGAGGCCGGCGTGCACCGCGTGCAGCGCGTCCCCGAGACCGAGACCCAAGGCCGCGTGCACACCTCGGCGGTGACGGTGGCGGTATTGCCCGAGGCGGAGGAGGTCGACGTCGACCT
>CAYXQW010000203.1:3689-5709 GCA_964466695.1 uncultured Bdellovibrionales bacterium | reverse complement strand
AGGCCGGGCGTGAGCTCTCTTTGCTGCGCATCGAGCCGTGGTTCTACTATGAGCCCGGGCGCATCTGGATCGAGCACGGCTGCCAATACGATCCGGAGAACGCCTTCGAATACTTCTTGCGCACCGATCTCAGCTCCTTCGACCGCACCCTCCATGAGGCCGAGCGCGACCTGCCGCTCGGCAACTTCTTCCAGAAGTACTTATATAACGGCTTCGGCCACGTCACCTTCATCGTCCCCACGAGCAAATCGAACCTCCGCTACATAAAGTGGCTCCTGCTCAACCAGCCGCGGCTTTTGTTCACGGTCATGGCGAGCCACCTCCCGTTCATCGTCCAGGTGCTGCGCAGGCTCGCCAAGTCCGCCACCACCCCCTTCGCCAAGGAGCACCTGCGCCGCCAGCACACGGCCACGCTCATCGAGCTCGCCCGCTCCTCTGGCCTCAACGACCACCTCTTCGCCATCGACGGCTTCAAAGAGGCGAACGCCGATGTGCTCCGCGCGACTCGGAGCATCGGCTGGCAAATGCTGCTCGGCTTCGGCGCCACGGCGCTCGTCGCCTCGTCGGCCGTGGGCCTTTGGTTCGTCGGGCTCTTGGTGATCAACGCGCTCAACGCCGGGTTCCTCTTCAAGGCGCTCTTGTTTATGGGGCTCAACCTCTTCTTGCTCGCGACCATCGCGGGCGCTACCGCCTACGCGCTCATGCGCACACCGCGCGCGGTGCCCCAAAAGCCCGTGCAGCGCGCCGCCGAGAGGCTAGCGAGCACCCTCGGCGTGCCTGTCGTGAGCTTCGGCCACACCCACGAGGAGCTCGTCGTACGCTTGAAACGCCAAGACGGCGGCAAGGCCTGGTATTACAACACGGGCACCTGGATCGCGGTGTTCACCCACGACGTGCTCGTCCCCCGCGAGCGCGTGCAGTACACCTTCCTGAGAGTGCGCGAAGACACCCCCGAGCTCTTGTTCTTCAGCCCGGGGCACATCGAGCCGCGGCAGGTGATCCTGCTCGACGAGTCGCCCACGGCGAGCTCATAGAGGCTCGATGTCGTGCAAGACTAGGCCGGGGGCGTTCTCGAGGGCATAGCGAACGGCGAACGGGCTCTCGGCGAGCAGCACCGGACGGCCGTTACGGTCCTCCATCACCGCGTAATCGCGCCGCGCCTTGAGCCACGTGAGCCCACGCGGGTCGCCGTCGATCCAGCGCGCCATGCGGTAAGGCACCGAGCGATAGGTCATCTCGACCCCATATTCGTTCTTCAAGCGCTCGGTCAGCACCTCGAACTGGAGCTGCCCGACAGCGCCGAGATACGGCTCGTGGCGAGAGCCACCTGGCGCGTAGAAGAGCTGGATGACGCCCTCGTGCGCGAGCTGCACGAGCCCCGCGTCCAAGGCCTTGCGCTTTATGGCGTCCTTGATGACGAGCCTCGCGAAGTGCTCGGGGGCGAAGCGCGGGATGCCGCTGAAAGCTCGCCGCGTGTTCTCGCACAGCGTATCGCCGATGCGCAGCGCCCCAGGGTCATAGAGCCCGACGATATCCCCGGGCCACGCCTCGTCCACGATAGAGCGCTCCTGGGCCAAGAACGAGTGCGGCTTGGCGAGGCGCAAGGTCTCACCCGTACGTCCTAACAGCACCGCCATGCCCCGGACGAAGCGCCCCGAGACTACGCGCATAAACGCTATGCGGTCGCGATGTCGCGGGTTCATGTTGGCCTGGATCTTGAAGATGAAACCGCTGAACGACTCGTCGTGCGGCGAGATGATGTCGCCGTCGACGTCCGTCCGCGCCGCGGGGGGCGCCGCGTGCGCGGCGAGATAGGCGAGCACCGGCTCGACGCCGAAGTTGGTGAGCGCGGACCCGAAAAAAACCGGGCTCAGATCCCCCGCCAAGTAACGCTCGTGGCTGTAAGCCGTACCCGCGGTGCAGAGGAGCTCGAGCTGCTCGTTTGTCTCGGCAACGAGCTGCTCCCCGATATAGGGCGCCGCCTCGGGGCCGCCCAGGCCGGGGATGCCGGCGATGAGCT
>CAYXQW010000203.1:0-3679 GCA_964466695.1 uncultured Bdellovibrionales bacterium | reverse complement strand
TAGGGCGCCGCCTCGGCGAGCGGCAGCGAGGTCGTAGCGGCGATGTTGGCGCCATGATCGGTGTCGCCGAAGAGGTGCACGAAGCGCGAGCGCACATCCACCACGCCCCGAAAATCTCGCCCACGACCGAGCGGCCAGTTGAGCGGCGCCACCTCGATCGACAAAGAACGGCTTACTTCATCGAGCAGATCGAGCGGATCACGGCCCTCTCGATCGAGCTTGTTGACGAAGGTCAAGACCGGCAACTTGCGCATGCGGCACACCTCGAACAACCGCAAGGTGCGCGCCTCGACACCCTTGGCGTGATCGATCAGCATCACCGCCGAGTCCACGGCCGCGAGCGTGCGGTACGTGTCCTCGGAGAAGTCGGCGTGCCCGGGGGTGTCGAGCAGGTTCAGCGCCGCGCCGCCGTAGTCGAACTGCAACACCGAGGACGTGATGGAGATCCCGCGCTCCTGCTCCATCTTCATCCAGTCGCTCAAGGCGTGCCGCGACGCCCGACGCGCCTTGACGGATCCCGCGAGGTGGATCGCGCCGGCGTAGAGCAGCAGCTTCTCCGTCATGGTGGTCTTGCCGGCGTCGGGGTGAGAGATGATCGCGAACGTCCGGCGACGTGAGGCAGCCTCGGCAATAGTGGTCATTATAATCGGCTCGGCTTTGAGATTGGAGCCGCGTACTAGCCGCTACCTCAAAAGAGCGCAACCGCGCGCGCCGCAAGAGCTCAAAAAGACCCGGCGAGCACGGCCTGCACACCGCCCGAATCGCCGCTCACGCCCGGGGTGACCACGAAACGCCAGTCGTAAGCGAGCAGCACGACACCCGCGCCCACCATCAACGCCGCGAAGGTGTAAGAGATATTCGAGATGCGATGGTAGTAGTCCGCGCGCCGCTCGTAATAAGGCGCATCGGCTTGGTAGGCGGGCTGCGTCAAGAGGTACTTGGTGTCCGTCCACTCGCTCCTGTAAGCCGCGCCGATCACGACCGCGGTCGCCGCGCCGACGAACATCCCGAGCCCCCCCCAACGATACGCGCTCCACGTGGGTGAAGCCGAGCTCGCGATCGCCAAAGCCGGCTCCTCGGTCTCGGGGCGCGGCTGCACCACGGTGGCCGTCACCCCCGGGTGGACCGTGACGGTCGTAGACCAGCTCCCGCTCTTCACCTCGTGGCGACCGGGCGCGACCTCGTACCAGCCCGGTCCATGTCCGACCACCTTGCCGTCGATCTCGACGGCCTCAGTCGCTTCTATCGCCGCGATCTCGATCGTGCCCGGCTTGTCCATCCCGAGGAGCGCGTAGAAGTTGCCGGCGATGACCTTGTCCGCCTCGGCAGCGCTCGGCACCTCCATGCGTACCTTACGCAAGAGCGCCCCTTCTTGCGCCGTTATGGCGATGAAGGTGAGCTCCACGCCGCCGCCTTGCGCGCGCGCCTGACCGAAGACGAGCTCCTTCGCGCCCACCCTCTGCCCAAGCTTCGAGATGCAGGCGAGATCGTCATTACAAGCCGTAAGCGCGGTGATCGGCACCTCGCCGAGCTTTATTTGGAGATCATCACCCGCGAAGACCGACGCCACCATGACCTCGGCCGCCACCTTGGCGAGCGCGTCGTTCACCGCGCGCACCACCATCCAGTCCGCGTCTCCTTTGGACATGGCGGGAAAAACGAGCACGTCTTCCGCGCTCGCGCGCGCGCTCGTGGGCGCCACCGCCGCCAACAGGCACGCAAAGATGACCGACGACGAAAAACCACCGCGAAGCTCAACCATGATCTTACCTCTTCGCCGCTAAGCTATGGCGACTCTAAAGTCCTGGGGTTTGCTGAACATAGACCGTATCACTGTCGTCGGAAAAGAGATCTGTGAGGCGTCGCTTCACGGTCACGGGCTCCGCCTGCTTCTTCCGCGGAGTCTCCACCACCATCTTGCGAGCCGCGCTGCTCGCGGCCGATCGTGAGCGCGGCGCCCGCTCGGTGACACGCGCGGGTGTCGCGATGACCGCGGGCTTTTGGACCATCTCCTCGCGCGGCGTCAAAGCTGGCTCGATCTCGACCTCCTTTGCGACGACGAGGCTCGCCGCGGGCGCGGCCGGCGAAAGATCCCGAGCCACGGGCGCTCGCTCCAAGATCGAGATGCCGCGCGCCGACAGCCACGCGACCGCCGCCGTCGCCACAAACAAGACGAGGACCGCGGCGAAGCCCCAGCGCCAAGCTCGGGCACGCGCGCGCTCGCGGATAAGGCTCGTGTTCACCTGCTGCGCCGCGAGATCTTTCAGGGCCCGATCGCGCTCGATGCGCGCCTCGTTGAGCGCGGCGACGCTCTGCATGAGCTCGTCGCGCACGGCTCGCAGCTTCTGCGCTGCGTCCTTTGCGATCTGCTTTCGCGTCGCGTCGAGCTCGCGCTCCCGCTCCTCGAGCTTGGCTTCGCGCTCGGCGAGGGATTGGTCACGACCTCGCAGCTCCCACCCGTGCGCCTCGAGCTCCTCCTCGCGCTCCTCGAGCTTGCGAAATCTCTCCGTGAGCATCGCGGCGTTCATCTTCGAGAGGTCCTCATCGCGCTCGAGCTGTTGTAAACGCATCGTCATCTCCTACCCTCGAGCAAATGCTCGCGCCTAACTCGAAAGGTACTACTCGCGCACACGAAAGCACACCCCAAAACGAACCCGCCTATCCAGGTTGCATAGCGCGCGCGATGACCTAAGCTATCGCGACGAAGGGAGTAACACTGTATGCGACCAGATAAACTCACTCAAATGGCTCGAGAGGCATTGATCGCCGCCCAAGAGGCGACCAAAGAGCTTGGGCAACAGGCGGTCGAGCTCGAGCACCTCCTCTACGCGCTCGCGCAGCAGGACGGAGGCGTAGTACCTGCGCTCCTCGGCAAGATCGGCGTCGCCCCAAAGATAATCCTCGACGCGCTCGACCAAGAGACAAAGAAGCTCCCGAAGGTCTCCCTGGCCGAGCCCTACCTTGGATCTTCGCTCTTACGCGCGCTCGAGCAGGCCAAGAAAGAGGCCGATCGCCTGGGGGACGACTTCGTCTCCACCGAGCACCTCTTGCTCGCGGCATGCGACAACAAGGCGTCGGCCGGTGAGGTCTTGCGAAGGCACGGGGTCACGCGCGACGCGGTCCTCAAGGCCTTAAAGGAGGTGCGTGGCTCGCATCGGGTCACCACCGACAACCCGGAGACCCGCTATCAATCCCTGAGCAAGTACGGGCGTGACCTCACCGCGCTCGCCCGCAAGGGCAAGCTCGACCCGGTGATAGGTCGCGACGACGAGATCCGGCGGGTCCTGCAGATCCTCTCGCGCCGCACCAAGAACAACCCCGTCCTCATCGGTGAGCCCGGCGCATCGTCGACGGCGACGTGCCGCTCGGCATGCGCGACAAGCGCGTCGTCGTGCTCGACCTCGGCGCCCTCGTGGCCGGGGCCAAGTATCGCGGCGAGTTCGAGGACAGGCTCAAGGCCGTGCTCAAGGATGTCTCCGAGAGCGAGGACGTGATGTTGTTCATCGACGAGCTGCACACGCTCGTCGGCGCCGGCGCGGCCGAGGGGGCGATGGACGCCTCGAACATGCTCAAGCCCGCCCTCGCGCGCGGCGAGCTCCATTGCATCGGTGCCACCACGCTCGACGAGTACCGAAAGCACATCGAGAAAGACGCGGCGCTCGAGCGGCGCTTCGCGCCC
>CAYXQW010000202.1:0-5722 GCA_964466695.1 uncultured Bdellovibrionales bacterium | reverse complement strand
TAAGCGCAGCGACCTCGTGCTCTCCACCAAGCTCTTCTGGGGAGGCCCAGGGCCCAACGACAGCGGCCTTTCGCGTAAGCACATCATCGAGGGTTTGGACGCCTCGCTTACGCGCTTCGGCCTCGAATACGTCGATCTGCTCTTTTGCCATAGGCCAGATCACCACACGCCCATCGCCGAGACGGTGCGCGCGATGACGCACGTGATAAACCAAGGCAAGGCGCTCTACTGGGGGACGAGCGAGTGGAGCGCGGCGGACATCGCGATCGCGCATGGCATCGCCGAGCGCGAGCGCCTCATCGCTCCTGTGATGGAGCAGCCCGAGTACAACATGTTTCATCGTGAGCGCGTCGAGGTCGAGTACGCGCCGCTCTACCGGCAGTTTGGTCTCGGCACCACCACCTGGAGCCCGCTCGCGAGCGGCTTGCTCACCGGCAAGTACAACGACGGCGCGCCGCCCGCGGGCTCACGGGCGACCCTGCCCGGTTATGAGTGGCTGCGCGAGCGGCTCGTCGGGGAGGCGAAGGCGAAGATCGTCAAGGTGAAGGCGGTGGCGGAGGTGGCGCGCAAGCTCGATTGCACCACGGCGCAGCTCGCCCTGGCCTGGTGCGCGCGAAACCCGCACGTAAGCACGGTGATCACCGGCGCCTCGCGCCCCGCGCAGGTGGCCGAGAACATGAAGGCGCTCGCGGTCTTGCCGAAGCTCACGGACATCGTGATGGACGAGCTCGACGGCATCCTCGCGAACCGCCCGCGTCCTGAGGCCGATCTGCGGTGATCACTTGAGCTCGACCACGGTGGCGCCGTCGCCGCCCTCATACCTCTCGCCGGGGCGAAAAGACGCGACGTAGGGCGAGTCTCGCAGCGCCTCCCGCACGATCTGCTTGAGCACCCCGTTGCCGTGACCGTGCACGATGATGACGGTGCTCTGACCTTCGAGGAGCTTTTTGTCGAGGAAGCGCTCGAGCGTGGCCTGTGCCTCGTCGGCTCGAAGCCCGCGCACGTCGCACCTAGAGCGGTTCCCTCTTGCATTGATGGCGTCGCGCTGGATTTCCTGTTCCACGCCTTCGTTGTCCTCCTCGATGGGGCCCAACCCCACCTTCGTCGTCCGCCTCGTCGCAAAACAGTCTCTCGGCGCGAGCCGCCGATCACTGCAAGAGGGAACCGCTCTAGCCTCCGCGGCGAGCAGGGGCGCGGGCACAAGGGCCCCCGGCGGTCCTCGCCGCCGCGGAGGAGAGGCCTTGCCCTGGGTGGTCACCACGAGCTCACAGAGCCGCGCGCGCGTGCGCAGCGCGCCGATCTCGATCGTGGCGTGCTTGCCCGAGATGTCGATGACGCGGCCTTTCTGCCCGAGCGGGAGCACCTCGACGAACGCGCCGACGGTGACGACTTGGGGTGTGCTCGCGGGGCCCTCCTCGAGGAGCGCGAGCTTCTTTTTGGTCGCGCGCGCAAGCTCGTCGACCTGCTGCTTGGCGTGCTCGGCCGCGCGTAAGCTCGGGCGCGCGATGAGCTCGGCAGTGAGCCGCGAGAGCTCGGCGCGCTGCTCTGCAAGCTCGGCGGCGACCTCCTCGTGCACCACGCGCATAAGCTCTCGGCGTTCACGTACGAGCTCTTGGCGTAGAGCCGTAAGCTCCGCGCGCGCCTGCGCGAGCTTTTCTCCCTCCGCCTCGGCCTTGGCCTCGGCCACCCGCGCCGCCTGCTCACGAAGGAGCAGGCGCTCGAGCGCCTGCGCGAGCGCGCCCTCGCTCAAAAGATACGAGCGCGCGCGCGCGACCACATGCTCGGGGAGCCCCACGCGCGTCGCGACGTCCAGCGCGCGCGAGCTGCCCACGGCCCCGTGCAGGAGATGGTAGGTCGGCAGCAGCGTCGCCTCGTCGACGCCGACGCTCGCGTTCGCGAAGCGCTCGTCCGTGAGCCCGAGCGCCTTGATCTCATCGAGGTGCGTGGTGACCAGCACGCGCGCGCCGAGCTGCACGAGCTCTTCGAGCGTGGCGCGCCCGAGGGCCGCGCCCTGCGCCGGGTCGGTGTCGGCGGCGATCTCGTCGATCAACACGAGCCAGCCCGGGGCGGCGCGATCGAGCGCCTCGCGTAGCGCCGTCATGTGCGCCGAGAAGGTGGAGAGATCGCGGCCGAGATCCTGCGCGTCGCCGATGACGCCCATTACTCCGTCGAACAGCGGCACCACCGAGCCCTCGGCCGCAGGGATGGCGAGCCCGGCGCGCGTCATCAACACGCACAAGCCGCAGGCGGTGAGGCAGACGGTCTTGCCGCCGGCGTTGGGGCCGCAGATGATGAGCCCGCGCCGCGGGGCACAGACGAAAAGATCGTTCGCGACCACTTTCTTGCCCTGCAAGACGAGCAACGGGTGGCGGACGGCGCAAAGCTTAAGGTCGGCCTCGGCTGCGGCCAAGAGCGCGGGCACGGCGCGCATCTCTTCGGCCAGGCGCGCCGAGGCCTGGATGAGATCGAGCTTCGCGAGCACTTGCACCGCGCGGGTTATCTCTTCCTCGCGATCGCCGAGCGAGAGCGAGAGCTCGGCGAGGATGCGCCGCTCCTCCTCGCGTATGAGCGCCTCGGCGATGGCGAGCTCGTTGCCGAGCTCGACCAAGGCCGAGGGCTCGATGAACAAGGTCTGCCCGGTCTGCGAGGCGTTGTGGACGATGCCGGGCACCTGCGCGCGGTGCGCGATCGCGACCGGCAGCACGTAGCGCTCTTGGCGCACCGAGAAGTAGCTGTCTTGCAGGTAGGGCGCTACCCGCTCGCTGTTGAGCATGGCGTCGATGCGGCGGCGCGCCTCGGCGTGTATCCCGCGCGCGCGACGCCGGTAGAGGGCCAAGATCTCGCTCGCCTGGTCGCGCACCTCCCCCGAGGGCTCGAGCATGTAGTCGAGGCGGCCGGCCAAGGGCCCGAGCTCCGAGAGCTCCTCCGCGAGCGCGCCGAGCTCGAGCAGCCGCTCGCGGCGCGCGCGCAAGAAGGCGCGCACCTCGACGCTCGCGCGCAAGAGCCCGTGACACGTGCGCAGCTCCTCGCCCATAAGGACCGCGCCCTTGGCCGCGCGCGCCACGAGCTCGCGGACATCGGCGGCGCCCGCGACGGGGATCGCCGCGTGCTCGTCCAGGATCGCGCGCGCTTCGCCGAGGCGCGTGAGCGCCTGCCGCACCTCGGGCTCACCCGGCAGAAACTCGAGCGCGAGCGCGAGCTCACGGCCATGGGTGGTCGAGGTCTTGTCGGCGAGCGCCGCCGTGACGTGATGGAAGCCGAGCTTGGCGAGCGTGGCCGAGGTGGGCGCGTATCCTCGCGTCATGGGGCGAGCGTGTAGATGCCCGGCTCGTGCTCGGGCGAGGTGGTCTCGGTGTAGACGAGGTCGCTCGCGCCGGTGCAGAAGGCGAAGGTGCGGCTGTTATGGCCGCCCGGGTTTACGACGATGTCGGTGCCGGTGACGCTGTACGCGCCGGCGTCGGCCCCGTTGACGCTGGCCGTGAAGGTGCAGACGCACGACGAGGTGCCCGTGCAGGAGGCGGTGTTGGCGAAGGCCGCGTCGAGGCCTTGCTCTATCTCGCCGCAGCGACCGCCCGCGCAGGTCTCGGGGATGGTGGTCGTGATCTTGGCGCTCGCGCTCAAGGTCCGTCCCAAAGCGCCGAGCGCCGAGAGCTCGAGGTAACCCGAGATGGTGGCCTCGCTTACGCTGTCGATGGTGGGCGTGGTGCCGGTGATGGTGCAGATGTTGTAGAGCGGCGCTAAGAGCTCGGCCTTCTCGAGGCAGGCGTCTTTGTAGTACCACCGGCCCACCAGCGCGCGCCCGGCGGCGCCGCAGGCCGAAAGTGGCGCGCAGCTATCTTCTATGCGCAGCGTCCCTGAAGGAGGGGTCCCGTCGCTTATGCACGCGCCGTCGACGCACGTGGTAGCCCCCTGGCAGTCTCCGCAAGCGCGCAAGACGCCGCAGGCATCAGGCGCGGTGCCGCACACGAAGCTCGCGGCGAGGCAGACGGCCTCGTCGGAGCCGTCATCGGTGCAACTCGCCGTCGTCTTCTCCTCGTCGTCGCCACAGCCTTGTTGCGTGAAGATCGCTAAAGTGGTCGCGAGGGCCGCCGCCATTGGTGATGTCCGCATGGGTCAAGCTCCTTGTGTGTCAATCCTCATAGCAAAGCCGTCGCGAGGCCACTACCGCGGTCGCGCCAAGATAGCCTTGCTTGCTATCGGACGAGATCGAAATGGCCGCGACCGATTATCTCCCGCTCGAGCTCATAGAGAAGCTGCTCGCGCAGGCGCTCGCCGGGGGCGGCGACTTCGCCGAGATTTATCTCGAGCATACGCGGGCCAACACCATCAACGTCGAGGAGCACCATATCCGCGCCGCGACGCACGGGGTCACCCTGGGCGTCGGCGTGCGGGTGATCGCGGGCACCGAGGTTGGCTACGCCTTCTCGGACGACCTCGACTTCGCCGCGCTCGTAAAGACCGCGAGCGTCGCCGCGGCGATCGCGCGCGGTGGCGGCGCGGTGGCGCCGGTGCGTGTCACGCCTAGGGAGATCCCCGATCGCTACCCCGTGCCGGTGCTGCTCGACGAGATCGCCGCGAGCCGCAAGGCCGAGCTGCTCTTGCGCGCGCAGGACACGGCGTACGCGCACGACGCGCGGGTCACGCAGGTGATGGGGGTCTTCGCCGACAGCACCCGGGAGCTGCTCATCGCAAACAGCGACGGCGAGTACGTCGAGGACTGCCAGAGCTTGTGTCGCTTGAGCCTCAACGTCGTCGCCACGGACGGCACTGAGCGACGCACGGGGTTTTCGGGCGGCGGGGGTCGCGTGGGCTTTGCGCACTTCGAGACCTTCACGCCCGAGCAGGTAGGTCACGAGGCTGCGCGCATGGCGACCGCGCAGCTCGGTGCCGCAGACGCGCCGGCGGGCCCGCAGACGGTGGTGCTCTCGCCTGGATGGAGCGGCATCTTGTTGCACGAGGCGGTAGGCCATGGCCTCGAGGCCGACTTCATCGCCAAGGGGTCGTCCCTCTACGCGGGCAAGCTCGGCCAGCAGGTGGCGAGCCCTCTGTGCACGGTGATCGATAGCGGCACCATCTCGCACAAGCGCGGGACGCTCAACGTCGACGACGAGGGGATCGTCGCCGAGGAGAAGGTGCTCATCGAGGGCGGGATCTTGCGCGGCTACATGGTCGACAGGCTCTCTGCGAAGCGCATGGGTTTACGCGCCACGGGCAGCGGGCGGCGCGAGTCTTATCGTCACGCGCCCATGCCGAGGATGACCAACACCTATATGGCCGCGGGGCCGCACGCGCCCGAGGAGATCGTAAAGAGCGTCAAGCGAGGGATCTACTGCGCCGCGTTCGGCGGCGGGCAGGTCGACATCAGCAACGGCAACTTCGTCTTCGAGGTGCGCGAGAGCTATCTCATCGAGGACGGTGTCATCACGCGCCCCGTCAAGAACGCCACCTTGATCGGTGTCGGCCCCGAGGCCTTAAAGAACGTGAGCATGGTCGGTGACGACCCCGCGCTCGATCCCGGCATCGGCACCTGCGGCAAGGACGGTCAGTCGGTGCCGGTGGGCGTGGGTCTGCCCACGGTGCGCATAGACAACATGACGGTAGGGGGGACCAATGCCGCAAGCTAGCGCGAGCGTTTTGCTCGATACGGCGGCGCAGGCGCTCGACCTCGCGCTCGCGGCCGGCGCCACGAGCGGCGATGTGTACGCGAGCAGCGTCACCGAGT
>CAYXQW010000201.1:0-5764 GCA_964466695.1 uncultured Bdellovibrionales bacterium | reverse complement strand
GCAGGCGCAGGCTCGAAAATTCTGGGTCGGTCATGGTGCTTACATAGGCGAGGTGCGCGCCTCCTCTTGCAAAAGCATATGCGCGAATGCTCGAGGTGCCAGGAGTTATCATCTCCGCTTCCCCCGCGCCGACTGCCACGGCCCAAAGCTCCGTGCCGGCGACGAAGGCGAGCTTATCGCCGCCCGGGGCGAGCACAAAGGGCAGGCATTCTTCTCTGGCATCGAGCGTGCAGCGGGCGTCCGCCGCGAGGAGCTTGGGCGAGATGGCCGCCGCCACCCGATAGAGCTCGAAGGGCGCGGTGGAGAGACGACCAAGCGGCCGCGCTCCGAACACGAGCGTGTCGCTCGAAGCCCAGTCGTAGTACACCACCTCTTTATCCGTCAGCGCGGGCGTGAGCGGGATACAGCCGGCCTCGTTACCCTCCGGCGGCTCGTAGTAGAGGAGCGCGGGCGCGGCATCGCCGGCATGAAGATAGGCGAGCTGCGCACCGTCCGGCGACCACTTGATAGAGCCGCGCCGCACCGAGAGCCGCTCATCCCCATTGAGACAACCTAGCGTGGCGGGGGTGTTCTCGCCTGCCATACGATAGGTGTGCAGCAACACCACCTCTCCTGCATCTTTGTGCTCGGCAAAAGCCAGGTAGTCACCGCTCCCTGGCTGCCAGGCGAGCCAGAGGTATGCTTTGTCTAGCAATGCTTCAGCGATTGGCGTCGAGGACGGCGCTGCCTGTTGGGGCTGATAGAGGAGCAGCTCGGCCCCATCCCCCACGCTCTGCCAAAAGGCGAGCACGCCGCCCGGCGACCAGGCCATGGGCATCGACGAATTAGCACCCGAGTCCGTGGAACTCGCCTGTCTGGCCTGCTCGCCGCCCTCCGCCCGGGCGACATAGATATGGTTGAGACTATTGCCCGCGCTATTCGCGCGGAAGGCCACATAACGGCTATCTTGTGACCAGAGGAAATCCGGCGCCACCATGGGCACGGTGACTCCAGGCGCCCAATCAAGCTCGTCGAGCCGCACGTGCCCCCCGCCCGAAGGCATAACCGCGTAGAGCGACGTACAATCCACGCAGTCTGGCCGGCTCTTGCCCACATAGGCGAGACGCGAGCTGTCCGGCGCCCACTCGAACTTCGTAACCCCTCCAGCATCACGCAGCGCCTCGCTCGACACCTCGCGCACTGGCTCGCAGGTGACAAGGCTCGCCGTGTAGAGGCCCGTGGGGCGGCCGGGCTCGAAGCTCGCGAGGAAAGCCACCCACTCGCGGTCGGGCGAGAGGATAAAGTTTTCAATGCTCGCCGTCTGATTCGAGGACTTCGCCACCACCCGGTAGCCCGTGCCGTCGGCCTCGACGCGAGAGAGCTGATAGCGCGGCGCCCCGGTTAGCGGATCGAACGAGCTCGGCACTTGAAAAACGAGCCCGGTAAACTCAGCAGGCAGCTCACAGGCGTCAGGGTCGCCGCCCGTAAACGGCATGGTGCGCTCGCAGAGGCAGCTCTTTACGCTCACCGTGACGCCATCTACGAGCGTGTCACGATAACGCTCGACGCAGCCTTTGGCACCCTCCTCGTCGACAAAGCCGTCGATGTCGTTGTCGACGCCATCGCAGACCTCGGGCGTTACCGTGTCGGGGCAGCCGTGTGATTTGTCCTCGGGCGTGCGGTTGCCAAAGCCGAGTTCACAGACCGCGTAGCTACACACGAAGCCGGCCCCGCCCTCCGCGACCTCGCAGGTCGGAATGGCGTTGACCATCGTCTCGAAGCAGTTGTCGTAGCAGCTCCCGCAGGTGCTGACCTGGCCGAGCTTGCAGTAGGCAACCTCGCTCCAGGTGTTGTTCTCCTGGCAGAGACGGCAACCGAAGTCGCAGTTGTTGGCGTCGCTCGTGCGCGGCAAGAAAGCCCCCACGGGCGCGCACGCATCGCCAGCCTGGACGCTCTCCGGGCAATAACCATCGCCGTCGCAGCCGATCTTCACCTCGGGGACACACACGTCATCCCAACGGCAAGCATAGCCCGAGGCGCAGCGCCTCTCATCACACGGCATATTCGCGAGATCGACAGCTTGGCGCGTGCACCCATAAGCCCCCGCGAAAACCGCGAGCACGGGCACCCACAACCCTATTCTAAGATATGAATACATGCCCAATACGTTATCACGATCGGCAAAAACCGCGCTACCAGAAACAACTGTGTCTGGCACCGTAGCTAGCCAGACACCGATCAAGGGCAGCACCGTAGCAAGCCAAGCTACACCAAAGCCTTTCCCCTAACCGAACAATCCAGACTTATCTCGATTATTCCAGCGCCCGAACGATCGCACTTGGCCTTCCTCAGGGCGGCTTCGCCCACCTCTCGGGCTCGCGTGTCATCCCCACGCGCATCTCCACCCTCCGCGCTAGTCGCAAGTCGGATATGCTTGTCCAGATAAGCGACTTGGAGATCCTAAGCCGCGCACGCCAAAACAGGCATCCGCCCGGGCGGGTGATACGAGTACATCGGGAAGGCGGCCACCGACCCGCTCCACAAATACTCCTCCCGTGCCGCAGCGTAGGCCGACAAGAACTCTTTGTACTCCTCCCGATAGCGCACACGAGCCTCATCGGTGCTCGCGTGACACAACGGCCGCGGGCTATTCTTCGGCTCCTTCGGCTTATCATGCGGCCGCTGCGCCAGCACCGGCACCGCCGCGACACCGAGCACGCACCCCTTGCGCTGCGCGCGGTACTCCGCCTCGATCCCCTCGACGAGCTCCGCCACTCGTGTCTGACACCATGCTTTGTCAAAGTCTTCCCAGCAGGGTAGCGGAGAGACTTTGAGCGGATACTGCACCTCCGCCTCTTCGCCCACAGCGCCGGGCCAGACGAACGAGCGCTCTTTGCCCTCGAGCAGCTCGGGGAGCGAGCTTAAGCCCGGCCACTGCTTGCAGTATGCGACCAGGCCCTCTTTGACGCCGTGGGCAAGGATGTAGCGCAGCCTGCCCACCAAGGAGTCGTTGTCGAGGACGGGCTCGGCGTCGTAGCGACGATCCCAGAACTTGCCGGTCCATTCTACGTGCTGGCCGAGCTTCTTGGCGAGATTTCCACGAAAATACTGCATGAAATCAGGTATTTGCAGGCTCTCGCTTCTCACCAAGCAGTGAAAGTGGTTTGAGATGAAGACGAAGGCGAAAAGCTCGATGTCGAAGCGGTCGAGCGCCTTGGCGAGTACGCCACCTATGATTTCTTGGGTTTTCTCGGATGGCCTGAGAAAGAATCGAGCCTGCAGACACCTTCCGGAGATGAAGTAGACGTTGTGCGGCTGAAAGAATCTTAGAGGTCTGCCCATGCCACCTCTTAAAAGCAATCTTCATGCCAATAATCGCCTCAAAAAAACGCTAACAAAAACTATGACTTAGAAAGAAGGCCCCTGCAAAAGAAACTCGCCGTCTCATTTTGCGACACATTTTTTTCTATTTTTGGCCACTTGCCCTTGGAACATAATTGGTGTGTGACACCACCACTAGATAGCAGATGAGAGCATTCACTCTTGACCGCAGTGCGGCAGCTCGGGCACATTGTGGAATTAAGAGGGATGCGCAAGTGCGATTTCCGCCAGTCGATGTGTCGCGTTTTCCGCTCGTATACTGTCGATACCCGATTACCTTCGAGGCGGGTGACATCGACGAGTTCATTAAAGATCTCGAAGAGGTCTACAAGCGGGGTAAGCTCGCTATAGTGGTCAACATCGACAACGTCCAGAAAGTTAACGCACGCTTGCGCATGCACATTGCCCGTCGCATCGACGAGCTCACACTAAGGTACAAGGGTACAGTCCTGGCAGAAGCGATTATCGTGTCTTCGGCCCCTCTTCGCGCCGGCGTCACTGCATACACCTGGTTCAAGATAGACAAGAGCTATCCAACCAAGTGTTTCAAGAGCGAGGCTGAGGGTGTAACCTGGGCCTGCGACATCCTCGCCCAGCATGGCATGGCCGCGCGGTCGACTGAAGCCCCTGGCTAGCTCTAAGCTGTTCTAAGCTATGGTGCTAAGCTATGGTGCCAGGCACCAATAATTGGGCACCAATAATTGGTGGGGGCACTACCCGACTTGCACCACCTTCATCCCCGCGGCGCGTGCACCGATGATGCCGGGTTCACCGTCCTCGAAGACGAGGCAGCTCTGCGGCTCCACCCCCATGCGCGCGGCTGCGAGCAAAAACATGTCGGGTGCGGGCTTGCCGCGGTCCGCGGGTACGTCGTGCGCGGTCACGATAACCTGGAACAGCTCGCGGATCCCGGCGGCGTCGAGCCCGGGCAGCGCCACCTCCGGCGTGCCTCCCGTCGCGATGGCGCACGGCTTCTTCGACGCCACGCCGCGCAAAAAATCGACCACGGGCGCGATGGGCTTCACGTGCGCGATGAGGCGGAGGTAGAGCTGCTCCTTCGTGCGCGAGATCACGAGGGGATCGAGCTCGAGGCCGTAGCGCTCGCCGATCAACGCAGCCACGCGACGCGTGGGGACGCCGCCGAGCGCATAGAAGAAGCGCTCGTCGAGATCGCCCTCGAGCCCCGCGCCACGGAGCGCTTCGTTCCAAGCCCGATAATGCAGGGGCATGGTGTCGATGAGCGTGCCGTCGAGATCGAAGATGAAGCCCGCGAAGTCGCCCTCAGGTATCTCTAGCTTGATAGTCATGCGCGCCATCTAACATCACGCGCCGCGGACTAGCCACCATGTGCCTCTTCTGCTTTGGTGCCAAGGTGGCCTCGAACGTCGAAATCTACTTCGCCTTCGCCGACGGCGTGCTCACACACGACTGCGCCGACTGCACGCAGCCTTGTTGCAAGACCGGGACCATCGACCTCTTTCTGCGCGAGCGGGGCCGCTTGTTCCAGATGTTACCGGCGACCGAGCTCGTCACCGCCAACTCCACGCAGGCGCTCGCGACCACCGAGCTGCTCGTAACACCCATGACGGGCTGCTGGTTCTTGACGCGCGGGCAATGCTCGCTCGCCACCTCATATGGCGGCGCGCTGCGTCCGGTGACCTGCACCCTCTTCCCGTTCAACCGCTTCGCGACGCACGGGAAAACCTTGGTGGTCGCGCCGAACCCCCTCTCACCGCGAGGGCGGAGTCGCCTTCGGTGACCTCGAGGACCTGCTCGGCCGCCTGGGCATCGCGGGACCACCGCCGCAGCCGGTGCGTGCCGGAGATCCGCCTGACGCCTTGGCCCTCGAGCGCTTGTTGCGCGACGCCACGTCCTCCATCATCGCGAAGAATGATCCCCTGGCCCTCTTGGCCTTGTCGGAGCTCGCCACCCTGGCCTTCATGGAGGGCGGAATCGAGTCCTTGGCCATGCTCGATCTGAAGGGGGTCGACGCGGCAAAGCAGGCCGTGCGACAACACCTCGAACGCGACGCGGTCTTGCTCGGTTTATCGATGCCGAGCGAGAGTGCCTGGGAGAAGACGACGAGGGTGCTCGCGGCCTGGCTCCCTTCGCTCCGCCTCTTTGCTTTCTCCACCACGCCCCTCGACGACGTCGCGCGCGCAACCTCGGTCCTCGCGCTCTTGTTCGCAGACTGGTGCGCGCTACGACCCGAGCGCGCGCCTTTGCCGCAAACCCTCGACGGGATCGCGAGCACCATGGGCCCGCTCTGTCGCTTGCTCGCCCGCTGGGAAGACCTCTGGACCGGCGGCCCTCTCACCGAGCTCGGGCTCACCCCCGGGGAGCCGCTCGCGCGCGTCGAGCCCAACCTCGCGAGCGACCTCGTAACCCGCCGCACGCAGCTCTG
>CAYXQW010000200.1:0-5775 GCA_964466695.1 uncultured Bdellovibrionales bacterium | reverse complement strand
CCCCGTTGACGACCGCGAGGAAGAGGCCGTCGCGGTCGTCAACGGGGGCTTCGTCTATAAGCCCGCCGCGGCCGATGCCCCACGCATGTCGGCGAGCGGCAGCGATACGCCTCCGCCTTCGCGCCCGCGCCCACAGCGCCCCGAGGAGAACCCCACGGTGCGCCCCGGCGCGGCGCGCCGCACCCGTAAGCCCAGCCCGCGTCCGAGCATAGCTCCGCCGCCGCCCCCCCCAACACCGGCCCCGGAACAGAGGCCAGAGCCGCAGCTTGAGCTGCTTAAAACCGCCGTGACCCGTGCACGCGCCGCGTCGAGGCAAGAGCTTGACGACGCGGCGACGGTCCTCGCGCGCACGCGCGCGATGCCGCTCGAAGATGCCGCTGCCATAATCGACGTGGCGTTGGTCGTAGGTCTAAAGCACGCCCTCGCGGCGGAGACTTCGGAGGATGCGGCTCTGGCGCTCGACAAACTCGCAGAAAGACCCGTATGGAAGCTGCTTGGCGAAGAGCAGCGCATGGTATTGCTCACGGCCATTTGGGGAAGCATCTTATCGCCCGTGCGGCAGTCGACCGTGCGCGCGGGGCCGCAGGGCATACGGGTAAGCCCAGACGACGTACGCATCCCGCGTCACAGGGAGCCCGACCTCCCGCCAGACCAGAGCCCCGCCAAGGTCATCGAGGTGCCTGGGGGTACGGTCGAAGTGCCCCAAGAGCTCACTGTTGCGCGGTGGCGGGCCCGGGCAATTGATCAAGAATTACGAGAGTTTATCGATTCCGTGCAACCTTCTACATCAGATGTTTCGAGTGGGCTCGAAGCGCGCCTCGCGCGACTTCGCAACAATGTGGAGGAGATCCTCGGGCTCGACGATCACAGTCTCTCCGACGACATCCGCACAAGCTTAAAGCAGCTCGCCGACGACATCGTGGCACGCGCCGAGGCCAGCTTTGGTGGTGGTCCCGATGATGACGGCGGCGGGGGAGGCGGTCGTACCCCGCGTAAGCCAGAAACCGACGTCAGCGAGGTGGCAGGGGAGGCACCCGCCAGCGAAGGCGACACCCGGCAACGCACCAAGGCCGAGCGCCCAGCCGAGCGCGAGCTGGTCAACGTGGCCGGGCAGTGGCTCCCGGTGGTGCCCTTGCCGGGCGACGCGCCGCGTATGTCGAACGACGAAGGAGAGACCTCGAAGAAGCATGAGGATCCGCGGCAAAAGCCGCGCACCACCAAGACTAAAGGTGCGCCAGCGTCGCCTGAGCCCCGCCGGATAGCCCCGGTGCTGCCCGTGCCTCCCGTGATGGACTCGCAGCCCCCCGCGTCGGCCAGCTATGCCTCGGAGCTTCCCCCTCCGAGCCGGAGCCGCGATTTGCACAGAGCGCTCGAAAAAACGCTGGCAGCCGCCTTCCCGAAAGGACACGGGTTCCCCGCTTGGGTTCAGGCGGCCTCAGAAAAGCTCGCGCCGGCCGAGCAAAGCGCGCTGCAAACCGCGCTCTTATTGAACCCCGAGCTGGTCTCCCAACATAGAGAGAGCCCGGAGAAGCTCCGCGAAAGCCGGGAGTACCGTTGGCTCAGCTTGGCGCTCGAGCATTGCCCAGAGGAGAAGCACGCGGCCTTGCTCGCGGCGGTAGAGCAAAACCCCGATTGGATCACCAACGTATGGCCAAACGAGGCCGCCCAACAAAAAGAGGTCGCAGATATCCACGCTGCAAGGATGCAGCTCGACTCCACGCGTCCGCCCTCGACTGTGCCGCCTTCGACTGTGCCGCCGCCAAGCGTAAGTCCAGCCTCCGCGCGTGAGGCGCCGCCTACGACCCCCATCGACATCTTGTTGGGAGGCATAGGAGATCTGGTTGCGCCACGCGTTCCCGCAGATCTCTTGCCGGCGCTTTCGGACATGGATTGCGCCCAGCCGCCCTCCCAAGCTTTCTCGAGGCAGGTCCCCGAGCTGCGGAATCGCCCCCCCGACACACTAAACCCGCTCGATCATGCCACCTTGGCGCTCTACGAGATGCTTGCCCGTTCTTCCATCCCCAACCTCTACTTCGAGATGAGCATGCTCGACTTGAGCAAAACCGGCGTTTTGGGCTCGTGGGAGCGCGGCATGGGCACGACCCTCGAGCCACGTCTCAACGACGCCGCGCGCGCGGCTATCATGAGCCTAGACAGCAAAAAGGAGATCGCGCGCTGGTTTTGCAATACGTTTCGGGGCATGAGCGACGAGCAAGAGAGCAACTTGTTCGCTTTTCTCAATGCCTACCCCAAAAGCATCAATGAATGGACCGTAGACCTCATTCGCTTGAAAGCTGACCAATCCATAGACCCGAACCCGGCCTCGACAAAGCCGCCACCTCCTCCGAGGGAGGACCTTACGCCTCGCGCGCAGCCGTCTCTCGCGGAGCTCGCCGCCATGCTGGCGCGTCCTCCCGATCCTGATCCCGATCCTGATCCCGATGACGGCGGAGGAGGAGGCGCGCGCCGAAAGCCGTCGCCAAAAGCCCATCCCTCCAGGCAATCGGATCCCCCGACGCGGCCGATAGGCCCAAGGCGCGGTGATAGCACTGAGGCGCACGCAGAACCCGTACCGCTCGCGGCGGGGCACGACGTGACGCACGTGGGCGGCGAGCTTCGACCACAAGCGGCGACGCGCCCGGCGCGTATCCGTGGCGCGGTCGGAGGCGGCGACGAGCCGCCGCCGAGCTCACGACCGGGGCCGCCGCGACCGAGCGAAGGGGGCACCTCCCCGCGTTCGCCACAAAGAGGCGGCCGGGTGATCCCTTTTCCAAGACCCACAGCCAAAGCCCCGTCCGAAGGCTCTTGGCCGCGCGTCACCGAGCTCATCGAGGGCCAGAAAGCCAGGTTGTCGCAGGCGATAGACGATCTTCCCTGGGACACCAAGTACGCTAAAATCGTTGCCCGAGCTTTCGCGTCCGAGGTCACAAGAATCCGTCGAAGCGCCACAATGTTTATGATCTTCAACGAAACCATCCCTGCTGTCGCCGAACGCTTCTATATCGACGGGTTGAGGCAGGCGCTCACCCTCGCACCGCCAGAGATCGGGCAGGGTGGTGTAGGGGAGCTCGGGCAAAGGCAGCTCGCCATCTTGCGCACGGCCGATGCGCGCTTGCGGGAGGTCAGGATTACGAGTGACAACCGCCGGGAGATCTTGCTCGCGCAGGTAGAAGCCTGGGCGAATTTACACAACATCGATCCGGAGAAGGCGTTGCAACGCGCCGCCTTGGAGCTTCTGCTGATACGCTACGAGAAAAACCCGCGAACGACACCGCTACCTTGAGCGAAAAGTAAGTCTAGTGGGCTAGGATCCAGTCGGCGATGGCATCCCATGCCAGGTCGGCCGCGTTTACGGCCCAAAGCAGATCGGCGTGACCGAAGTCGACCATCGCGTACTCCGGCGGATACAACTCGATGAAGCGAGTCGTGACGTCGGTGCTCCCGAGCAGGGTGGTCGTATAAAGCGCGTAGCTGGACATGCCGCCCGCGGCGCCGACATAGAGCACCGGCACCGTGATCTGGGCCAGGTGGTCGTCGAAGGGCAGATCCAAAGCTCCGCACAAAGTGGCCTCGATGTCGAGGTTCGAGGCTACGGTGGCATAACTCGGCACGGTCATGGCCACATCCAAAACGGCGGTCGCCATCGCGAACTGCAGCCCGAGCGGCACCCCGAGCTCATCGAACGTGGCCGCGAGGTAGTGATAGAAGGGGGAGTAGGGCTCGAGCGGCGGCGCGTAGGTGGCGTAGGTGGCACCCGTAGCGAAGATGAAGACCTGCTCATTCGTGAAATCGGGCAGGATGGGGGACTGCTCGTCGGGCGCGACCTGCGCGAGGTAAGCTATCGCCTTGCTGTCTTGCGGAGAGGCGTCGTGGTAGGTGCCACTGTCGTACAGATCTCTGAAGGCGGCGTAGCGTACGCAGGCAGCGTTGCGCTGCCCCTCCTCCTCGGGCGCGAAGACGTAGATCATCTCCATGGGGATGATGCCACCGACGTGGCGCGCCCACACCGGCCGCTGGGTCTCCAGGTTTGCCACCGCGTAGGTGAGAAAACCGCCTGAGCTGTGCCCGCCGAGCAGCATCTTGCCGAAGCCGCTGCCCGAGAGCCCGCGGGCCGCGCGCGCGACCGCCAGGGCGAGCCTCGTGTCCTGCGCTTCGAGAGCGACGCCCCAGGACTGCATGAACGAGAAATCGGAGGTGTCGTCGGGTACGAGAGCCCAACGCAGATCGATTCCCCACACGTCTATGTCGCGCCGGGCGAGGTAGACGGCCATCGACTGCTCGGGCGTCATCGACGACGTGGCCCCGTGCGGCAGGAACGCTGAGCGGAAGTTGGACGCCTGGCCATGCAACAGCATGATGCCCTTGGTGTTGGTGATGGGCTGCCATGCCGCGCGCTCGCGCACTACCCGGTGCAGGCCGATACGATCGTGGGGACCTGGGCCGACCGCCAATATGACGCTGTACTCGTAGATATCGTCGACGAGCTGGCGGCGCTCCGTGGAGTCGAGGGTGCTCTGCGCGGCGCCGAGGACTCGCGCTCTTTCCGGGGCGGAATCGAGCCAGGTAACCGCGAAAGCGGGAGAGGAGCCCCCTAGTAATAACACTGCCAACGAGAACTGAGAGATTTTGAGCAGAGAGATTTTAAGCATGGGCAACTGTGCCGACAAAGGGATGCCGAGTCAATGGAGCCGTGGCCGAGGTTTTGTGCTCGTCCTCCTGGCGCGCTATCTACCACCTCACGATGCGACGGCTCTTCTTTGTGACCACGCTCGCGCTGTGCTTCGCCGCGGCCGGGGCGTGCGGCGGCGCCTTGCCACCACGGCCGCCCATGCTCCTCGCGGGGGCTTTCGGCCCGCTCATCATCGCCGAAGGGGAAGCGCAAAATGGTGGCGACTGGATATGGAGCGAGGTCACCCTCGACGAGGAAGGCCGCGCCGTGCTCGCGGCGCGAGCTCGTCTCCTCGCCACGCACCTCCTCGATGACGAACGCCCCATGGCCATCGCGCTCGACCCGCGCGTGCCCGCGCCGCGGCTCGTCGAGGCGGTGTTAAGAGCCGTGCAGAGCGCGGATGCCGCCGCGCGCGTTTTGATCGCGAGCGCCGACCAAGAGACGCTCGAGCTCGCCTTACAGAAGGCCCCATCGCTCGCGCAGGCCGGCATCATCGAAGACGAGGCCGCGCTCGCGACGCTCCTCCACCGGCCGATCGTGGCGGTCATAACCGAGGTCGCGCGGATCGCCGCGGTTAGCGAGGCCGTGACGTCGACGACGGCCATCTGGGCGCGCCCGATAGCTTCCCTCGAGGAGGCCGAGCAGGCCATCGAGCTCGGCGCTCACGCCGTGGTGACGAGCGTCGCGCCGAGCGTCTACGAGGCCTGGCGCACCCCGCCGCCCGTGCTCATGCCGTTGAGTCTTTGACGGCGGCGGCGCGACTGTGCGACACGGATGACGTGAAAGAGAATCGCAAGCTCATCGTGGCGCTCGACGTCCCAACGCGCGCGGACGCTTTGGCCTTGGCCAAAAAGGTGAGGGCTCACGCCGGCCTCGTGAAGGTCGGGCTCGAGGGTTTCGTCGCTCATGGCAATGAGCTCGTGCGCGCCCTCTGCGACGAGGGTCTCGAGGTCTTCCTCGATCTCAAGCTTCACGATATTCCGCGTACGGCCGCGGCCGCAGCGCGCGCGGCGGCGGGCCTTGGCGTACGCTTGCTCACGGTGCACGCCGCGGGCGGCCCCGAGATGGTGCGCGCGGTGCGCGACGAGCTGCCCGAAGGCACGGAC
>CAYXQW010000199.1:0-5799 GCA_964466695.1 uncultured Bdellovibrionales bacterium | reverse complement strand
CGTGCGCAGCAGGTACGGCGTCGTGAAGGTCCCGTCGACGATGAGCGGGACGCCATGCTCCTTGGCCACGGCGGCGACGGCGCGGATGTCCGTCACGTCGAGCACGGGGTTGCCGATGGTCTCGACATAGATCGCCCGCGTCTTGTCTGAGAGCGCGCGCCGGAAGTTGTCTTGGTGCTTTGGGTCGACGAAGCGCGTGGCGATGCCGAGCTTGGGCAAGATGGCCTCGAGCTGCGTGTAGGTGCCGCCGTAGAGGTTGTTGGCCGCGACGAGCTCGTCTCCACCTTCGGCCAAGGTGACGATGCTGCTGAAGATGGCGGCGGTGCCCGAGGCGAACGCCACCGAGGCCGCCCCGCCCTCGAGCGCGGTTATGCGCTGCTCGAGCAGGTCGGTGGTGGGGTTCGTGAGCCGCGAGTAGATGTTGCCGAGCTCCTTGAGCGCGAACAGGTTGGCTGCGTGCTCGGTGTTTCTGAACACGTAGGAGCTCGTGCGGTAGACCGGCACCCCGCGCGACCCCGTGGCGTCTATAGTTTGACCCGCGTGCAGCGCCTGCGTCTCGAAGCGATATTGCGTAGAAGCCATCGTCGTTTTCCTCTCTCTTTATGTAGGCTCAAATCTCGTAATTCTCGCCGCGCGAGGTTTTGTCTTGCTGCCTGGCGGCGAGCTCGGCGAGGTTGTAGCGGCCGAGCACCCACTCGACCGCGGCCGCGATCTCTCGCCACACCTCGTTCGTCACACACGTCTCCTCGCGCGGACAGGTGCCCGGCGAGACCACGCAATCGACCGGAGCGCACCGGCCCTCGAGCGCGGTCACGACCTCGAGGGCCGTGATCTTGTCAGGGCTTTGCGCAAGCTCGTAGCCACCGCGCGGGCCACGCGACGCCCGCAAGAGGCCCGCGCTCTTCAGCGCCGTGGTGAGCACATGGATGTACTTGCCGGAGATGCCCTGATTCTTGGCGATGCTCGCGACCAGCACCGGGCCGCGCCCATACTGCATGGCGAGCTCCGTCATTATCCGCAAGCCGTAGCGGCCTCTCGTTGATATCTTCATGATGTAAGGCGCTCCTCTCATAAGTTCTAGATATTGTCAATCGAATTACTTAACAACAAACGCGACGCGCTGCAAACATTGAGGGCCAATGCTCGCTGTGCTATTTGCCCCCACCATGACCTCGGACGCCACGAGCCGCTTTACCATCGCCCCGAAAAAGCCGCGAACGCGGCTGTCTTGGGTCCTGCGCGTGACCGCGATGCTCGGCCTTGTGGGAGCCATCGCCAGCTTCACCGTGGTCGTCGGCGCTTACATGATCTACGCCCCGACGCTCCCGGTCTTCAACTCCCTCGCCGACTATCAACCGAAGATCGGCACCACCATCTACTCGGCGGACAACCAGCTCATCGGCGAGTTCGCCATCGAGCGGCGCGTGCTCGTGCCCTTCGAGCGCATCCCCACTCTGCTCGCGCGGGCCTTCGTGGCCGCCGAGGACCAACGCTTCTATGAGCACGAGGGCCTCGACTACCTCGGCGTGGTGCAGGCGGTGCTCGACAAGGTCATCAACCCGAGCAGCAAGATAAGAGGTGCCTCGACCATCACGCAGCAGGTCGCCAAGAGCCTGCTCGCCACCCACGAGGACTACGAGAGCGCCACCTCGCGGCTGCTCTCGCGCAAGATCCGCGAGGCCATCTTCGCCAAGCGGCTGGAGTCGGTGCTCACCAAGAACGAGATCCTCTACGTCTACATGACGCAGATCTTCCTCGGCCACAAAGCCTACGGCGTCCAGGCCGCCGCCGAGCATTACTTCAGGAAGAACGTCTGGGAGCTCAGCCTCGCCGAGATGGCCACCATCGCCGGCCTCGGCCAACGGCCGAGCGACTACGCCCCCACCTCCAATAAAGAAGCCGCGCTCGCGCGACGCCGCTACGTGCTCGGGCGCATGGCCTCCGAGCGCTACATCACGCGCGCCGAGGCCGACGCGGCCAACAAGGAGCCGCTCGTAGTCTACCCCCGCAAGGAGCTCTACCTTCGGGTCTCGCCGCACTACACCGAGCAGGTCCGTCGCGAGCTCGTGGAGCGCTACGGCGAGCGGACCTTGCTCGAGGAGGGGCTCGCCGTCTACACCGCGCTCAACATCGAGCAGGACGCCTTCGCGCGCGAGGCCATCGATCGCGGCCTCCACGCCCTCGACCGGCGGCAGGGATTTCGCGGCCCCTTCGCCTCCTTGAAGACCAAGGCCTGGCGCGAGCGCTTCATCCAAAAGTATCGCGCGCACCTCGGACTTGCGGGCGACGAGCCCCTCGCGCTCGTGCCTGGCGAGACCTACGTCGCCGTCGTCTCGTCGCTCGCGAGCAACGGCTACATCGCGCGCGTCGACATCGCGGGCACCGAGGCGGTGCTGCCGCTCGCGGGTATGCGCTGGGCCCGTAAGCCCAACGTGATGACCCGCGTCGACACCCACCTCGTGGAGAACCTGCGCTCGGTGCTGGATGCCGGCGACGTGATCACCGTCCGCGTCACCACCCGCGAGGAGCTCCTCGAATCCAAACCTCCGAAGGCCGTCGCCGATGAGGTGCCCGCGCGCGGCGTCGTGGTCACCCTCGTCCAGGAGCCCGCCGCCCAAGCCTCCTTGATGGCCGTAGATCCACGCACGGGCTACATCACCTCCCAGATCGGCGGCTACGGCTTCGAGGACTCCACCTTCAACCGCGCCGTGCAGGCCTGCCGCGAGCCGGGCAGCGCCATCAAGCCCGTCGTCTATTCGGCGGCGATCGATAAGCTCGACTACACGGCCTCCACCCTCATCGACGACAAGCCCATCGTCTTCGACGACCCCGAAAACGCCGTCCGCTGGAAGCCGGGCAACGCCGGCCAGGAGTTTCGCGGCGAGATCACCTTGCGCTCGGCGCTCAAAGACTCGGTAAACCTGCCGGCCATAAGGGTCGCCGAGGCCGTGGGTATGGACGCTATCTTGAAGAACGCGCGGCGCCTCGGCATCACCACCCCGCTCAAGCGCGAGCTCGGCACGGCCATCGGCTCGTCGTGCACCACGTTGTACGATCTCATGAACGTCTACACCACCTTGAGCCGTTACGGCGATCGACGCGACCTCGTCTTCATCCGCAAGGTAGCCGACCGCTACGGCAACGTGCTCGACGACGCGAGCGCCCCGAGCGACCCCACGCAAGATCTCATAGGCAGGCTCGATCGCGCCTACCTCGAGCTCATGACCCCGAAACGAGAGGCCTTAGACCCCCAGAGCGCCTTCCTCACCGCAAGCCTCTTACGCAACGTCATCCAGGGCGGCACGGGCTTTGGCGCCCAGGTGCTCGGGCAACCCCTGGCTGGCAAGACCGGCACCACCAACGACTCTTACGACGCCTGGTTCTTGGCCTTCACGCGCGACTTCGTCGCCGGGGTGTGGGTCGGCCACGACAAGAAGGAGCGCCCCCTCGGCGTCAACGAGCAGGGGGGCAAGACCGCCCTTCCCATCTGGGTCGACTTCGCCAAGAACGTCTTTTTCGACTACACCACCTCCCCCCCGAAGAAGGTCGAGCGCGAGGGCCTAAACCCACCCTTCGGCGTGGTGCAGGCAGCCATCGACCCCGACACAGGCCTCCTCGCGCGATCGAATTCGTCACGCCGCGTCTACGAGTGGTATCGGCAAGGCTCCGAGCCCTCGAGCGTCACCCCCGACAAGTCGGTCTACAACCCAGACCGCGACAACGTCTACAGCATCGACGCGCCCGCTCCATGACGAGCGCCCAACTCCAAGCGCATAAGCTCTGGTAATGTCTATGCTTTGTGGTGTGTGGCACCATTTATTTGTAAAGTCACTCCCGTCGCATCTAGGGCCAAGCAGGCCCTGCTATTTTTCAACAAGGTGCCTCTTGCGGATCCCCACGAGGAGGCTCAAGGGACCGAGCAAGAGCAACCACATGCTCGCGGCGAGCCCCGCGCGTTCCGCGATGAATCCGAGCAGGAGCGGGATCAACGCCCCACCAAGACACGAGATATTGAACAGCGCCATCGCCGTTCCGCTTCGGTTGGGCAGCGTGGCGTACACCTGAGCCTGGAGAATGGCGTACCACCCCGAGTTCAAGAGGCCCAGCAGTCCGACAAGAACGAGCTTGAGCCAAAACCAGGGAACGAGCAGGAACAGAGGAAAGATCACCACGCTGCTGGTGCCACACACAGCCAAAGCAGCGGACAGGCTATCATGGCGCTGTTGACCGCTGACATTTCCCCAAGATAGGGGGTTACGACTCATCGATCTCTTGAAAAGGCCTCCCGACCATGGCGCCACGTAGTCCTGTAGTTTTGTTTTTATGTGCAATTTTTGTCGGTGGCTGTGGCGCCGACGAAAAAGGCTCAGACACCTGTGGTCCCTGCCGTGACGGCGAGGCCTGCAACGAAGCCGGGATCTGCGCGTTGTTGTGTTTGGATACCTCCGATTGCGGACCTTGTGAGCTTTGCTCCAAAGGTTTTTGTGAGGCGGGTGGACAAGGCGTGTGTGGGTCGTGCGTAAAGGCGTCCGATTGCAGAGGCGGCCTTTGCATCAACAGATTGTGTACGCGTTGCGCGCCGGGCGTCGATGACGCGCAGTGCGCATCGGCCTACGACGACGGCCTGCAAATTTGCACCTCCGACCTGCTGTGTGGGTTTCCTTTCTGCGTTTCGTCCGCGGATTGTGAGCCGTGGGGAGGGGTATGCGACGATGGAGGGCGCTGCAAAAAGCCCGAAGACCCGATAACACCCGACACGCCATCGTATCACTGCGCTTATCGCGACGAGCGCACCGTTGCCGCGTACGCCATGGAAGGCGGTCTGGCTGACGATATGGCCGCCTTCCACGGCGAGGTTATTTCTCCTGTCGGAGCGTTGCCTGCCTATGACGACGCGGGACCGACAAGTTGCGGCATGGCGTTGCTCACGAGCGATCAGTACTACGTGGTGGTTGACGATGCCGCAGCGTTTCATTTGACCACGGGCGCGATCGAGTTTTGGATGCGCTCCTCGGGGGCTCCCGCCGAGGGGACACGCCATGGTGTCGTTTCGCGTGACGCCAAAGGAAAGGCCGCCGCCGGGCATATCTCCGCGTATCTATACGAGACCGAGATCGACGACACGCAGCGGTTGGATCATGCGGGCCGGTTGATCATCCGTGCACAAGAACAAGACGGTGGGGACGAGTATTATTTGTGCAGCATGAGCTTGTTGCCTGCAGGCGCATGGATACACGTTGGCGTCAATTTGGGCGATCCGTTCGAGCTGTATATCGACGGTGTCAGGCAACAACCGACCGCCGCAAAAATAGCTAGCACCACCATCGTCAACTGCAACGGCGACGATGTCTTCGGCATCGACGGCAATAGCAATCCATGGGTGCTCGGTGTCGCTTCCGACAAGTCGGATGAGGGCGATTACAATCTTCCCTACGATCCGTTTGTCGGAGGCGCTATCGACGAGTTCGGGATAAGCTCGGTGCGCCGCGACTTCGCTTCGAGCTTCGAGACGCCGTAGAGTGCCCGTCTACATAGACCGTTTTGTGCTCGCCGCTCTCTTTGACCACCCGCGCCCCCGCATAGCGGCGCTCGTCACGGCCGCGAGCCGGCCCAGAGCGTCGAAGGTCTGGGTGTAGCCCGGCCGCTCCGTGGCGGCCTCGCCGTAGACATGCGTCCCCGCGACGTGGTGTCGAGCCGCTGCATCACGTCGTAGCTCGGCGCGGTCAAACCACACCGTTTGCGCGGCTCGCGGCGCGTGGGGAGGCCGCGCGGGCACTCCAAAACGACCTCGGTACCCTC
>CAYXQW010000198.1:0-5809 GCA_964466695.1 uncultured Bdellovibrionales bacterium | reverse complement strand
TGCTTCTCTTCTTGATCGGAGGAGAGGTAATCGAGGAAGGGCAAGATCTTATCTTTGAAGATCGGCAACGCGCGGACCGCCTCCTCGGCGCCATCGTCCTTCGCCTGCGCTTTGCCCGCGCCGCGTTCTCCCGGGTACTCGCACAGCACCGCGATGTTGCCGCAAACGAGGCCGAACTCGCGGTGTCGCGTGTGGTTACGAGCGTCCTTGGGGCCGTTGCCCGTCCAGGAGCCGACGTCGAGGCAGAGGCACTGACCCACCGCCGGGACCCCCATCTTCGCCTCGCCCTCGGCGCACACGGTCACCGGCGCGCCCGCGAGACCACCTAAGAGATCGGGGTCGTAGAAGTAGTCGAGGTCGCTCGCGAGACATTCAGGGTCCGGTCTCTCGGCGAAGTCGGTGAGATAAGCCCGCACCAGATCGTGCTCGAAGAACCCAAAAGCCTTGGTGACCACGCGAAAGACCCTCCGGGTAATCGGTGGCGAGCATCACCGAAACCAGAGGATAAAGCCATAGGCTTTTCTTAGAGACCGCGGGTTATCTTCCAGACGTCGCCCTCGCGCGCAAGCTCGATGCGGTTGAGGTCGCGGTGAGAGTCCCAGGATGACCCCGCGGGCAAGACGAGCCGCACGCGCGAGGCATAGCGCAAGTAGGCGTAGGCGATGGGACCCTCGACGACGATGTCCTGGATCTCGACGTCGACGAAGAGCTCCTCCGCCGCGGCCAGGCTGTCGGGCAAGAGCTCTTTGAGCTGCTCGTAGCCATAGTCGTCTTCCACCTGTGGAGTGCCGTTGTCCTCGAAGTAGCGCGTAGAGACGAGCGCGAGCAGCGCGTCGCTGTCGCGCGCGGTGAGCGCGGCGAGCGCAGCCCGCACGACCTCGTAGACCGCGCGGTTGTCAGGAGTGTCGCGAACTTGCGTGCCCTCGATGCGGGCGTGGGCGCAGGAAAAAACGGCGGCGAGCGCGAGGGCGGACAATGCGATACGATGGGACATGAGAACAATCCTCGATGATTCTTTCAAGGCGCCTGGGGCGCGCGCGGCCGCGTAAAACAGCCGGTCTTCTGGGGCCAATCGTGATCGGTGTTCATGACCGTAAAGACGGCGCGGCGCAAGCGCGCGAGATCTTCGCTCGGCAGAAAGCGAGTCATCATCTCGTCGGCGATGGCCAAGCGATGACAGGCCACGCGCGCCACGTTGAAGATGAACCGCATGAGCGCGGGCTGATGCGCCAAAAACAGCCGCTCGAACGTGGCGTGGTTGAGCGCGAAGCAAGTAACCGTGGTGAGAGCCTTGGCCGTGGCCACCGCGGGGAGCTGGCAAAAGAGCTCGATCTCACCGAAGAGCGTGGGGCTGTCGAGCTCGGCGAGGTTGCGCTGGCCGTCGGCGCCGGTCTTCTTGCAGAGCAACACCCGGCCGGAGGTGGCGATGTAGAGGGGCGTAGGCGCGGTATCGCCCTCGGTGACGATCACGTCCCCGGCCGCGAAACGGCGCGGCTCCAGAAGCTCGACGAGGGCGACGAGGTCGTCGATAGAAATGCCTTCGAAGTAAGGCAGCTCGAGGAGATCGACGTGTGGCATGCGAGAGGCTCTCCTATCGGCGCTTCGCTTACAACGCACAAAATCTTGCGATCGTACAACGAGTTTGTCAGGGTGCGCTGCTTGTTTGGACTCACCACTATAAGATCGCTCTCGCGCGGACAACTACTCTTGGCATGAATGACGTAAGCTCCTCTCCTACCGCCAAGGGCCAGCTAGTCTGGTCCCCGGCGGATCCCTCCCTCGGCACAGGCGTCGTGACCGCCATCGACGAGACGCGCGTGTGGGTGCGCTTCGCTCGCCTGCGCGAGAAGCGGGCCTACACGCGCAGGGGGGTCGAGCAGGTCATCGTGCGCTACGAGATCCGCCGCGGCGAGCGGGTGCGCGATCGCGAAGGCGCCGAGCACCGCGTCGAGCGCGCCCTGCGCGCCACGGAGGAAGGGCTCGTCGTCTATCTGCTCGAGGGCGGCGCGGAGGTCATCGAGAGCGAGCTCTTGCCGGAGGTCCGCGTCTTGGGCGCCAAGGAGCAGCTCGGCGCGCTCAACCTGGTGCACCCCGAGGTCGTGCGTGCGCGCGCGCAAGGCATGAGCCTCGCGCGCTTCGCCGACCGCGCGGGCATCGCGGCCATCCTCGGAGCGCGCGCCATGTGGCTACCGCATCAGATCGACGTCGCCACCCGCGCCATAACGAGCGACCGGGCGCGCCTCTTGCTCGCCGACGAGGTGGGGCTCGGCAAGACCGTCGAGGCCACCTTGATCTACGCCGGGCTGCGCGCCGAGGGTCGGGCCGATCGGGTCTTGATCCTCACCCCCGACTCCCTGTGCATCCAGTGGCTCGGCGAGATCTATCGCAAGGCGCACGAGCTGCTCGTGCTGCTCGACGAGGAGCGCATCGAGGACGCGATCCGCGACTGCCCCGAGCTCAGCCCCTTCGAGTCCCATCAGCGGGTGGTCGCCTCCATCGACCGCATCGCGCGCGACCCCACGCTCGCCGAGCAAGTGGCGGCCGCCTCCTGGGATCTCGTCATCGTCGACGAGGCGCATCACCTGCATTGGCGCCCCAAGGACGGCGGCAACGCCGCGTATCGCCTGGTGGAGTCGCTGGCGCAGAAGACGCAGCATCTGCTCTTGCTCACCGCGACGCCCATGGCGCTCGATCCGGCCGAGTACCACGCGCTGTTGCGCCTCCTCGATCCGCTCAGGTTCGACGACCCCTCGGACTTCGCGGTCGTGACCGAGCGCGCCGCCAAGATCCGCGAGCTCGGCCGCAAGCTCGCGCACAACGAGGAGCTCGCCCCCGCCGACGCCGAAGCCATCGCCGCGATGCTCAAGGACGACCCCGAAGACAGCGCGATGCTCGAGCGCTTCCTCGCCACCTCAGCGAGCGCCCCCGAGCGCAAAGCACAAGAGCGACACCTGCTGTCGGCGCTGCGCGAGCGACACGGCCTCGCCGACTACGTCGTGCGTAACCGTCGCGGGCCCGTGGGCGGGCTGCCCGCGCGGCGCGCGCTCATCGCGGCGCTCGATCCGACCCCGATGCAAGAGGCGCTCATCGAGGCCGGCGAGGGAGTGATGATAGAGCTCGCCGCGACCTTGCCGAAAGGCCAAGACCGAAGCCGCAGCATCGGCGAGCTCTTGCGGGCACTCTGGGCAACGCCACGGGCGCTCACCGATATCCTCGCGCCTTTATCCTCCGAGCTTACGCAGCTCCTTACGCCCTACATCGAGCGCGTCGTCGAGGCGCCGCTCGACGCGACGGGGCTGCCCACGGGCGACGCGCGCCTGCGCTGGCTCTGCGACTTGCTGCGCGGAACAGGGCGCGGCGAGAAGGTGCTGGTCTTCGTCGAGAGCGCCATCGCGGTGCGGGCGCTGCGCGCGGGGCTCGATCCGATCCTCGGCGCCGACATCGCGGTCTTCCACCGCGGCCTGGCGCCACGCGACCAGGACCGGCAGGTGGCGTGGTTCAGGGATCCACAAGGACCGCGGGTGATGCTCTCCACCGAGGCCGGCGGCGAGGGGCGAAACTTCCAGTTCTGCCACAAGGTCGTCTTGTACGACCTCCCCTGGCGGCCGGCGACGATCGAGCAGCGCATAGGCCGCATCGACCGCGTGGGACAGACCGAGGACGTGAGCGTGCTCGTGCCGTATTACCGCAGCGGCTACGAGGCGGCCATCCTGAAGGTGATGCAAGACTCGATCGGGGTGCTCAAAAACACCGTGGGCGGCATCGACTACGCGCTCGAGCACATAAGCTGCAAGATCGCGGATCTGATCCTCGAGGGCGGCGGCGCCGAGGACTGGAAGCAGCTCTACCGCAACACGCAGAAGCTCGTCGAAGAGGCGCGCGCGCGCGTTAGCCAGGAGGCAGACCCCATTCTCGATCACGCGAGCTACTCGCCCGAGCGGGTCGCGGCGCTGCTTACGAAGGTCCCTCATGATCTCGAGGCGCGCGTCGAGAGCTTCATCCACGGCTACGCCGAGCACAGCCGCCTGCAGCTCAAGAGCAAGGGCGGGCCGCTGCTCGATGTCGAGGGGGCGCCGAGCGCGGCCGGCCGCGAAGACTTTGATGGCTCCTACGTGGCGACGCTGTCTCGCACCTACGCGCTCGATCACGAGGACGTCGAGTTCCTCTCGTTCGGCCACCCCCTCGTCATGCAGGCCGAGGAGTGGGCGCGCGAGAGCCACGAAAAGTGCGCCGCCCTCGCCTTGTGTCGCGGCTTCGCCCGCGACGGGGCGGTGTTCCTCTGGCGGTTCGAGCTCGACCTGCCGCCCGACGTCCCCGAGGCCCGCGCCTTCTTCGAAAATTGTCCGCTCACCTTCGCCCTCGACGAGCAAGGGACGCGCGTGTCCGCGCTCGAGGACCTGCTCGAGGACGCGGAGCGCCCCCTCGACCGCATGGACCCGTCGCCCTTACGCGCGAGTCAGGCGCGGTGGCGGCGCTTGGTGGAGTCGAGCTACACCGCCGCCGACGCCTTGGCCATGGAGGTCGTGCGCGAGGTCGCCCTCTGCGCCGAGCAGCGCGTGCGGGAGATCTTCGCGCGCCGCGAGCGCGTGCTCGCACGAACGAAGGCGCGCGAGCTCGCGTCACGCTCCAAGGCGCGCAAAGCCATCCACGCCCGTCACGAGAGCGATCACGCGGCGCTCGCCGCCGCCCGCGAACGGCTGCTGCAAGCCGTGACCAAGGCACGACCGAGCCTCACCGTCGCGATGGCCGTGCGCATGCTGCGCGCCCGCGACGTCTCGGCTTAGGGCCCTTAGCCAATCGCCGCGCTGCCCTTGTCGCCGGTGCGAATGCGAATGCACTCGTTGAGATCGAGGATGAAGATCTTGCCGTCACCGATGCTGCCCGTGCGCGCGCCTTTGATGATGGCGTCCGTGGTGCGCTCGACGAAGTCATCGTTGACCGCGATCTCGATCCGAACCTTCTTGAGCAAGTTCACCTCGATATCGACGCCACGATAGGACTCGTGAAAGCCGCCCTGCTGTCCACAACCTAGCGAGTTGGTGATCGACATCTTGAAGACCTCCGCCTTGAAGAGCTCTTGTTTGACGTCGTTGATCTTCTCGGGCTGAACGTATGCAACAATGAGTTTCATGATGAGCCTCTCGCTTGTGACTATTTATTGCTGAAGATTTGGAAGCCCGAGTAGGCCTCCATGCCGTGCTCTTCGATGTCCAGGCCGCGGGCCTCCTCTTGCGCCGACGCGCGTAGGCCAATGGTCTTCTTGATGAGCACAAAGACGATGGTCAAAGCGACGAGCGCGAAGGCGACGACCGCCGCCGAGCCCAGAGCCTGGATCCCGAGGAGGCGCAGACCGCCGCCGAAGAACAGCCCATTGACCTCCGGCAGACCCGCCGCGACCGCGTAGCGGGACTCGGCGAACAACCCTACCGCGAGCGTGCCGAAGATCCCCGCGATGCCGTGGACGCTCACGGCGCCCACGGGATCGTCGACGTGGAGCACCTTGTCGAGAAACTCCACCGCGACGACGACGAGCGCGCCGGCAGCGCCGCCGATGATCAACGCCGAGCCGGGCGAGACACAGGCGCACCCGGCCGTAATCGCCACGAGCCCAGCGAGCGCGCCGTTGAGGGTCATGCTCGGATCCGGCTTCTTAAAGCGCGCCCAGGACATGAACATCGCCGCCAAGGTCCCTGCCGCCGCCGCGAAGCTGGTGGTCAGAGCTATGGTCGCGATCGATAGATTCGTGCCCGAAAGCGTGCTGCCGGGATTGAATCCGAATCAGCCGAGGCCAGAGGATAAAAACGCCCAC
>CAYXQW010000197.1:5264-5833 GCA_964466695.1 uncultured Bdellovibrionales bacterium | reverse complement strand
CGCGGGCGCGGGTCTCGTCGCGGGCTTCGGGGCGCCGCGTGCGCGCGCCTTGGGTGGATTACGCTGGGCCTTCGCGGGGCCAGCTCCCGCACCCGCGCCGGTCGTCGTAGCGCCGGAGCCCCTGCCGGAGGAGCCCGTGCCCGAAGAGCCCGTGCCCGAGGAGCCATCCCCCGCGCCGGCGCCCGTGGTTGAGGCGGGGCTGATCGCCGAGTGGTCGGTGACGTTCGAGCCGGGCTCGATCGAAATCTCCAAGCCCGAGCTTCTGCTCCTCAACGAGGTGGCGCGAGCAGCCGCGGAGAACCCCGTGGCCGAGCTCTTGCTCGAGGGGCACGCCGACAGCGACGGCCGCGCCCGCGCGAACCTCATCCTGGCTGCCGATCGCGCGCGCGCCGTGAGCCGCTACCTCGTCTCGCGGGGGGTCGAGGAGGGGCGTATCAAGCTGCTCACCCGTGGCGAGGCGGCGCCGCGCGCGGTCGAGCTCTCGTCGCGCGGCAAGGCCATGAACCGCCGGGTGCAGGTGCAGCTCGTCGTGACCGGCTCCTAAAAGCACGCGCGCGCGCGAAAACTCG
>CAYXQW010000197.1:0-5254 GCA_964466695.1 uncultured Bdellovibrionales bacterium | reverse complement strand
GGTCCTATATGTCTCGTTTCTCGCTTCATCTTCGGGTCTTACGCGCGCCCGCCGTATCGTCACGGGCGGCGCGACCCTACAGGAGATGTTCATGACCGCGATGGGCTCGACAGCGCCTGGAGCCGTGCAGATAGCACCAGTAAGCTATATCTTTTCGCTCGAGGGAGAGAGCGTGCCCGCGTGGCGCGTCGCCAAGCTCACGCTCAAAGAGGGGATCTCAGAGCTCTACGCCTGCGACCTCGAGCTCATGACCCCCGACGCCGCGGCCGACACCGACGCCCTCTACGGCGCCGCGTGCACCTTGCAGATCGGGCGGCCGACGGCCTTGGGCAAGCTCGCGCGCAAGCTCTCTGGGATCGTCACCATGGTCGAGTGGCGTGGGGTGCTCAATGAGGCCACGATCGTCAAGGTGCGCGTCGAGCCGGCGCTCGCGGCGCTCGGCAAGTGCAGCAACTCGCGGATCTTCTCGGAGCTGAGCATCTCCGACATCTTGCAGGACGTGCTCACCGCCGGGCTTACGCCCTATCAGCGCGCGGTGCGGCTCGAGCTCGACCGCACCTACGAGAAGCGCGAGTACACGGTGCAGTACAGCGAGACCGACCTCGACTTCGTGATGCGTCTTATGGCCGAGGAGGGGATCTTCTTCTACTTCGATCACGAAGGCACCGCGGAGGAGCTCGTGCTCACCGACGCCAACGCCAAGTGCCTCGCGTACGAGTCGGTCGACGGCAAGCCCATCCCCATCGTCAACGCCGGCGCGCCGCAAGATCTCATGCCGACCGAGACGTTGAAGGAGCTCTTCGCGGCAAAGCATCTGTGCTCCACGGGGGTCGTGCTCCGCGACTTCGACTGGACGCAGCCGCGGCTCGACCTCTCGCGCGACAAGGCCGACACGGCGGCGCGTGGGCGTAACCTCTTCGAGTACCCTGAGCCCCAGGTCCTGTCCGTCTACGATGTGGGTAAGAAGATCTACACCAACGAGGAGGGCATGCTCCACGCGCAGCTTCGCCTCGAGGAGGTAGCCGCAGGGGTGCAGCAGCTCGCGGGCGCGAGCAACGTCTCGGGCCTCTCGGCGGGGCAGGTGATCGAGGTCTCGACCAACGTCATAGGGCCGCTCGGCACCGAGTATCTGGTCACGCACGTCGAGCATGAAGGCGAGTCGCCGGAGGTGCTATCCGGCCACACGACGACCGATGTCGCGCATAAGTCGCGTTACCAGAACACCTTCACCTGCATCCCCCTCGAGGTCCCGTATCGCCCGCGGCGAAGGCCGCGGCGCGTGATGCCCGGCCCCGAGACCGCCAAGGTGGTCAACGAGGGCGGCAGCGAGGAGGTGTTCACCGACGAGCACGGTCGCGTCAAGGTCCTGTTCCATTGGGCGCGGCCCGCCGGCAGCGACGACAAACAGCTCTCGTGCTTTCTGCGCGTGGTGCAGCCCTGGGCGGGCGCGGGCTTCGGGGTGGTGTTCTTGCCGCGCGTCGGCATGGAGGTCATGGTCCAGTTCTTGGACGGCAACCCCGATCGCCCCATCATCACGGGCTGCGTCTACAACGGCGAGAACGCCCATCCCTACTTGCTGCCCGACGACAAGACCAAGAGCGTCATCAAGACCTCGAGCTCGCCTGGCAACAAGGGGTCGAACGAGCTGCGCTTCGAGGACGCGGCCGACAAGGAGGAGGTCTACCTCCACGCCCAAAAAGATCTCAACGAGGTGGTGAAGAACAACCACACCCTCTCCGTGACCGCCAACCAGACCGTCACGGTCACCAAGAATCGCACGAAGACCATCAAGGAGAACGAGACCAACAAGGTCGAGGGCGAGCGCGCGACCACGGTCACCAAGAAGGAGACGGAGACCTTCGACGATACGCGCACGATCACGGTGAAGAAGGACGACACCCTCACGGTGACGGAGGGTGGGCGCACGGTCGACGTCAAGAGCAAGCTCAAGGAGACCTATCGCGGCGATCGTGAGACGACGATCGACAGTAAAGACAAGCTCGAGGTCAACGCGGGGAGCGGCAGCGCCAAGAAGGAGACCATCGTCCACGGCGAGTACGAGATCACGGCCGACAAGCACTTCAAGCTCGTGCAGGGAAACGACCAGCTCATGGTCTGCGACGCGGTCACCTTGACCTCGGCGGGTGATATCACGCTGCAAAACGAGGGCACCACCATCAAGGGCGAGAAGAGCGGCAAGCTGAGCTTGAGCGCCACCAAGGAGGTCAGCATCGTGTGCGGCTCGGCGAGCATCACGCTCAAGAGCGACGGTAAGATCGAGATCACGGGGATGAACGTGACCGCGGGCAGCGCCAACAACAACATCAAGTTCGAGCCGGCGGGCACGACGGTGAGCGGGGTCAAGGTGACCTCGACGGCGGTGGGCATCCACGAGATCCAAGGGGCTCTCATCAAGATCGGGTGAGGCCATGCGGCAGCTCTTCTTGGACATGCGGGCGCGCTGCGAGGTCTTCTTGGCCGCGCCCGACGACCTCGCGCTCATCACTCGCGCCGGGCCGGCCGAGTACGCCGCCCTCGTGAGCACCCTCGACGGCATCGAGAAGGGCGGCTCGCCCCACATGTTCTGGCTCTTCGTCGAGCCCTTCTTGGACCCCGGCTCTTACGCCGAGGCTTTGGCGCGTAACTTCCTCGCCCGCTTCGAAGCCTTACAAGAAGAGCTCGAAAAGGCCGGCGAGCCCGCGTTGCCGGCACCCCCCGAGCTCTTGCGTGCGCGGGGCGGCGAGCCTTTGACGCGCCTGCGCGCGCTCATGACCTTCGCGCGAGATCTGCTCCCAGATCTCGACGAGCAGCGCGCGGTCTTCGGCTTTCTGCCGAGCGAGCTCCAAGACCCCGAGGCCTTCGCCACCATGGTAATCGCGCTCCTCCGGCATGAGCTGCCCACCCCCTGGTGTCATCACATGCGCGTGGTGGTGCGCGAGCTCGCCGACCGCGCGGTGCTCCACACCCGCGCGCGGGCGCTCCCGCGGGCACAGTGGTACGAGCCCGACTTGAGCCCGCCCAAGGTCGAGCAGGCCCTCGCCGACGAGGCCGCCGACGAGACCCTGCCCATCCCGCAGCGCATGCAGGCCCTCTTCATCCTGGCCGGCATGGACCAGGCGCAGCGCCGAAACGCTGAGGCCGAGGAGAAGCTCGAGCTCCTTACGAGCTACTACGGCGGCGCGGGTGACAAACCCCTCTTCGCCCTCTGCTTGAACGCCCGCGGCGAGCTCGCCGAACGTGCCGGCGACACCGTGCTGGCGCGCGATCTCTACGAGCGCGCCTTGACCCCGGCGGTCGAGGCCGAGTCGCTACCCCCCCTCATCAACATCACGCTGAACCTCGCCAACCTGCATCGTAACGAAAAACGTTATAAAGACGCGGCCGAGCACTACGAGGCGGTGTCGGCCCTGGCGGGGGCGTGCGCCAACGCCACGCTGCGCATTCGTTCTCTCGAGCAGATAGGTTTCTGCAAGCACCAGCTCGGGGACACCAAGGGCGCCTTCGAGAGCTTCGATGCGGGCAGGACGCTCGCCCGCGGGGTGGAGGCCGAGAGCGAGCTGCTCGGCTGTCTCCATCGGCTCCAAAGTCTCTTCGCCGAGCTCGGCATGGGTGACGAGAAGAGAGAAACCGAGCGCGAGATCGCCGAGCTCGAAGCGCGCGGCGTCGAGGTCTATCCAGCATGAGCGAGCTCGTTACAGTCCTTGGGCAGACCCTCGCGAGCACCGGCAACACGCTCGCGGCGCCCTTGCCCGATCCCACGAAGAACCCGGCGCGCACGGTGGCGGCGCTCGCGGGCAAGCTCCAGAGCGCCCTGTCCTTGCCGCTCGATCTCATGAACGGCGGGGTCGCCGCCTTGACCAACGGGATCGCCGCCATCCTCCCCAAGTTCCCGGCGGCGCACTTAGGCTCGCTCTACGTCGGGGTGCCGCACGCCCACTCGCACCCGCCGAGCTTGATCCCCCCCGCCCCGCCGGTGCCGCTCCCGAGCTTGGGGATGGTGGCGCTCGGCACCTGTGTCCAGGTGCTCATCGGCGGGCTGCCGGCCGCGCGCGCCGGCGACATCGGGCTCGCGCCGACCTGCGTCGGCTTCGCGCCGTTCTTCACGATCTTCCTCGGCTCCTCCAAGGTGTTCATCGGCGGCACCCGCGCCGCGCGCATGACCGACATCTGCCGCGCTTGCACCAAGGGCACCGAGGGGGCGACGCGCGCGGCCGCTGCGGCTATGTCGAAGGCGGCCAAGGTGGCGGCGATGGCGGCGAGCGCGGCGATCACGGTGGCGCAGAACGCGGGCACTATCGCGGCGGTCGCGGGCGCCACCGCCGACCTCGTAGACAGCGCGAGCGAGCCCGACCCCCATCTCGCCGCGGCGCAAGCTCTGAGCGCCGGCATGGCTGTGGCCCAGCTCGCCGCCGACGCCGCGGCGCAAGCGGCGAGCGCGGCGATGGGCACCGACCCCGCCATCCCGCCCGCTTTGCCCGGGGCCCTCATGACCGGCTGCTTCACCGTGCTCGTCGCCGGCATGCCGCTGCCCAACATCCCCGATCCGGCGCAGTGGCTCCTAAAGAAGCTCAAGCTCAAGATCCCGAAGCAAAAGAAGCAGAACAAGAAGAAAAAAGGCGGCGGCGGAGGGTGCGGTAAATGACCTGCAAGAGATCCTTCCCCGCGGCGTGGCGTTACGTCGGCGACCCGGTCGATGTGGTCACAGGAGCGGTGGTAGACCAGGACGTCGACTTCCGCCTGCCCAGCGCCGAGGTCCCCATCTCGTTTGTGCGCTTCTACACGAGCGCGCGCGCGCACGAAGACCGCGGTATCGGGCGCGGCTTTCGTCACTCCTTTGACTACGAGCTGCGTTTTACGCTCGACGGCATCTCCTTCGAGGACCCCGAGGGCAATCGCACCCTCTTTTCGTTCCTCGCGCATGACGGCGACGAGGAAGAGAAGTCGGGGATCGTGCTTACGCGGCACAAGAAGGCCGCTTACGTCGTGCAACTGCAAAACGACGATGAGCTCTTCTTCGAGTTTCAAGATTGGCAAAAGCCGGCATCCTTGAAGGAGCTCGTGCGCGGCGCGGGTCGCTTGCGCTTTACGCACGACGCCGACGGGAGGATCGCGGAGATAACAGCGAGCGCCAAGCTTACGCTCGTCTTTACGCACGAGCGAGGTCACCTCACGGAGGTCAAGCTCGAGGACCGTAAGGCCGGCAAGAAGAAGGTGCTCGTCCGCTACGGCTACGACGCTGCGGGCCACCTCGTCA